>JACZXM010000292.1 GCA_022571615.1 Acidobacteriota bacterium
AACAAATGCGGAACAGTTTTTGCCGTCAAATCACCCGCGGAACAGTGCGGAACAGTAACATTCTCCAAAAAAGAAGGGCCTGTCGATACGCGGCAGGCCCCAGGGAGACGCGGAGAGAGGGGGATTCGAACCCCCGGTGGAGATTGTCCCCACAACAGATTAGCAATCTGCCACTTTCGGCCACTCAGTCATCTCTCCGATATTCATTCCGGTTTCCTGCATTTCCCGGAACCTTCGCTTGGAACTCCCCTGCCTTGCCGCTTCGGGTATCCGGCCGGCCTGGGTTCATCATACCAATGTTCGACCATCCGGTCTTGGATGGGGGAGCCGTTCTTCCGCCCGGCCCGGCCTTCGGGCGCCGCCGGCGCAGGAGGCAGCAGATGGCGCTCGCAGGATAGCCGCGGCCGTGCAGGATGGACACGCTGCGGAGGTCCGGATCCCTCCACAGATCCACCAAGAGGCGAGCTCCGCTGAGAGCAGCGCGTGGGCCTCCTTGCCCGAGGTACGAACCGTGCGTCCATCGCACCCCTGCCGATGCAAGCTCCGCCTCGACTACTTCTCGCATCCGCGGATCGAAGCCGCTCTTCTCCAGGCTGGCGACCCATATGGAGCACGACCGACGGGCGAGGCGCGTCAGGTAGGGTACGACCTGCGAACGGCCCAGGGGATCCAGCAACCCGTCCCAGCTGACGTACAGAACCGACGGGCGTTCATCATGCGTAGCCGGCAACCGGCCCTCTCAGTCTCGTTCGCGCATGACTTCCGGTGCCTGGATGGGAGTCCTCGGCGCGGCGTCGGAAACCTCGATCGGACGGTCAGCCAGGGTCTCGGCCAGTCGCCAGTCGGTCTCACTGTCGATGGAGAGGGAGTCATCCTCGGACATCTCGATATGACCGATGGATTCCCCCAGAAAGCTGTCTTGGGTAATGCAGGAGGTCCTGGAGATGTAGAGAGCGCCGTTCTCTTCGAACAGGACCTCTCTCTCAAGTCGTACCTTTCGCCTGGGGAACAGACGTTCCAGTCCCTGGCGCCCCCGACGATAGTGCAGGTGGCGGTCAGGGCAGACCGAGATCACCGAATCGACGCCGAAGATCCCGAGCGTGTGGATGCCCTCTCGGGCGTGGTTCCGGTCGAGGAAAGGCGAGTTCACCATGAGGACGGCGACGACCTCCGGAGCGAAGTTCAGTTCGGCCCGCACCTGTTCCAGCGCATGCAGCGCCACCGGCTCGATGGGCACGCCGACCCCGCATAGATCGGGTGGCCGGAGCACGACTGTGGCGCCACTGTCGCGCGCCGCACTGGCGATTGACTCGTCGTCGGTCGTCACCACGACATGACGGAAAACACCGGAGGCAATGGCCTCACGTATCTTGCGCTCCAGGAGCGACAGGCCCCCCAACTTCCTCAGGCAAAGGTAGTCCCCCATGGGGTCGTGGCGGCGCGCGGGAATCAGTCCCAACGACTCCGGCAGGGGCTCGCCGTCTTGCTCCACGAACTTCTCCTTGACCCGCTGCCGAGTACGCAGGATCTGTTTGCGATCGTCGGTGAGACCCCGACCGTGGCGACGATAGCTCCACAACGGCAAGTGCAGGGATTTTGCCCGGTGCCGCCGCAAGAAGCGAAGCCAGAGATCGTAGGTATCCTGGCAGCGCAGGGTCTCGTCGTAACCGCCCAGCTCCTCCATGCACCGCCGGCGAATCATGGTGCCCGTGCTGATAGGAGGGAAGTCGGGTACCAGCGCCTCCTCTCCCAACCGGCTCCGGCGCATGTACTCCACGATCGCTCCGCGGGCATCGATGACCAGGTGATCCGTGTACACGAGGTCTACATCCGGATTTCGATCCAGGGTGCGCGAGAGCACCGCCAGCGCATTCTCGTCGAGCAGGTCGTCGGCATCGAGCCGTACAACGTACTCTCCTCGCGCTTGGGCCAGGGCCACGTTGCAGCTTGCGGTCAGTCCCAGGTTCCTGGAGTTGCGGGTGACCCGTATGCGTGGATCGTCACGGTGTTGCTCCAGAATGGTGGCGGTCTCGTCGCTGGAGTGGTCGTCGACGACGATCAACTCCCAGGCATCGAAGTCCTGCTGGAGCACGCTCCGGATCGCAGCGTCGATGAACTCTCCGTAGTTGAACGCCGCCATGACGACACTGACTCTCGGCGCTCCGTCATCTTGGTCCAGCGCTTCGTCGGAACGCTTGTCCGGATTCATCATGGTCAGTCGCCAAGAGCTGCCTGATCAGAAACGAAGAATGAACTCGACGAGTCGAAACGGGAATTCATCGTTGACCTCCACCAACTCCAGTCCGGCACGCTCGAAAAGCTCGAGCCACTTGTCCTTCGGCTGCGGCAGCCCTTGCCAGGTAAGCGGGTGGATGGCGTGCTGGTAGAACAGCGGGTGGATACGATCAGGATACGGCATCGCGCCGAACTCATCGTCGGTGAGTCGGTCGAACTCTCCGACCAGGAGATAGCGACCGGGGAACCTCTCCTTCATGGCCCGGAATATGTCGACGACGGCTTCCTCGCCATCGCGAAGGAACTCGTGGAACACCATGATGCCGTTGAAGGCATCGGCCCGCTCCACGGCCGAAGCATAGGTGGATGGATCCGTGAGGTCGCCAAGTTGGAGCTCGATACGATCCTGCAGCCCCTCGGCCTCGACCCGACGGCGGGCCTCCTCCAGCGCCCTGGGCGCGATATCAATACCGATTCCGCGTAGCTCCGTATCGATCTGACAAAAGGAGATGAGCACGTTGGCGGAGCCGCACCCGAGGTCGACGACCGTTCGGACATCGAGATCACGAAGGCGGGACACCACCCACGGGTAGTTCGACCTGCCCGTGTAGTAGCTTCCTTTCGCCAGATAGGCGCCCTCTCGCTCGAAGTCCACCCCGTAGCGCTTCTCCTCCCGCAAGCAAGGCACGAGCTCCGACAGGATGGGGGAGTAGGCACCCACGGCTCCAAACGACATCGCGAGCACAGCATCGGAGAACAGCCATTCCTCACCCCGCCGGGTGAGCCGGAAGCGTTCGTCGGAATCCTTTGCCAGCACGACGTCGGCATGCAGCAGGAAGTGCAGCACACCGTCAAGCAGGTGGCGGTTGACGCTGCAGTGTGCCGCGAGCTCGTCCGAGCTCTGTGCGCCGCTCTTGCGGAGGGTGTCGAAGACACCCGTCTCGTGGAGGGCAAAAATGATGAAGGCGCGGATGTAGCCGTTACGGATGGACTGGGACCAGGTGCGCAGATCCGTGCCCAACCAGCCCTCATCCAGAGCGCCGTTATCCAACGCGTGTGACATTTGCGTTGTCTCGTCCCGGCCCGCTTGTGGGCATTTTGAATGGGGCTATGGGATGGGCTACGATCGCGGTGAGCGGTCATCTTCCTTGCCTACCAGGACATTGTCAAACACGACCATGGCAGCAACGATAGCGATCATCATGGCGAGAGCGGGCTCTAAAGGGCTGCCCGGAAAGAACTTGCTGCCGCTGGCTGGGAAACCTCTCCTGGCCCACACCATCGAGCACGCGTTGCAGTCAGGTGCCTGTGACGTCGTCCTGGTGACCACCGAGGACGAGGAGATCGCCAACGTGGCCCGGCACTACGGCGCCGAGGTTCCGTTCCTCCGTCCCGCGGAACTGGCCGAGGACCACGTGCCTGCCGAACCCGTCATCCAACACGCGCTCCTCACCTACGAAGAGTTGACCGGGCAGACGTTCGATATCGTGGTCTATCTCCAGACGACCGATGTACTCCGGGATCCCGAGTGGATCCGTCAGTGTGTGGAGCGGCTAATCGCGCAGCCGAACATCGATAGCGTCTTCTCTGGTTATGAGACGCACAAGCGCTTCTGGCGCCGGCAGGGTAACCGTTTCGTGAGGCTGGCTCCCGACCTGGAGTACGCCGCGCGACAGGTTCGCGAGCCCATTTACCGGGAGGACACCGGCATCGCCTGTGCGACACGAGCCCGCGTCGTCCGCGAGGGAAAGCGGATCGGCGAACGCGTCGACATTCTGCCCACCACGGACTTCGCCACCTCCGTGGACATCCATACGGCCTTCGATCTCTTTCTCGCCGAGAAGACGCTGACTGAGTGGCGCCGCGGCGACGGTGGTGATTGACACGTCCTCACGATGGCTGCTCTCGGCGAAACTTCACCTTCTCGAGCAAGCGGCTCAGGCGAGCCCGCAGATAGTTCGGATGCAGCGCTGTTCTGAGGCGGTGCAGGAGGAAGTTGGTACGAATCCTCGTCAACGTGGGGAGCTGGGCCCCTGCCTGCCCGAGGATCGTGGAATTGTCGACCGCCTCCTCCGTCTTGCGGGCCAGAACTGACGCACCATTCTCCGAGGCTGCTTTCTCGATAATGAAGCCGGCCGCGTCCACCATTCTGCAGAGGCCGTAGGTGGAAAAGAGCGTGACGTGGTGCCCTCCCCAGAAGGCCTTGGGCCACCCTTCCGGGGACTCGAACGAAGGGACCTGTAGGTACAAACATCCGCCTTCGCGCAGGACCTCTCGTGCTGCTGCCAGGAAGCCCAATGGTGAAACGAGATGCTCCAGGACTCGGAGCGCAACGACTACGTCCATCGACGCCGCCTTGAATGGCCGGTCCTGGAACGAACCGCGGACGACAGCAACCTTCCGTGTACGTCGCGCGTAACGCGTGTACGCGCTCGGTTCGATCCCGAACACCCTATGACCCTGATCTCGCGCTACCTGGAGAAAGGCTCCCTCGCTGCAGCCCGC
>JACZXM010000293.1 GCA_022571615.1 Acidobacteriota bacterium
AGTTCGGCGGCGACCCGGGGATCATCGGCCGGATCATTCATGTTGTCCGCGTGCCTTATCCGGTCGTAGGTGTCATGCCGGATGGCTTCGTGTTTCTCCGCCGGAACGGAACGAGGGTCGACCTGTGGCTCAACAAGCCTTTCGCCGACAACGCCCGCAACCGCGGGACCCGTGTTTTCGGCGCCATCGCGCGCCTGCGCCCGGGCGTAACGCTCGATCAGGCCCGCGCCGAGCTCGAGGCGCTGCAAGCGAGCCTGGCGACGGAGCATCCCGAGAACGAGGGGTGGGGCGCCTGGGCCCAGCCGATGCGGGTCTGGCTGTCGGGCGACCTGCAACAACCGCTATTCATGCTGCTGGGCGCGGCGGCCCTGGTCTGGGCGATCGCCTGCCTGAACACCGCGAACCTGACCCTGGGACACGCCACAAACAACCGCGAGATCGCCGTGCGGGCGGCGCTTGGCGCCGGGCGGGGCCAACTGCTGCGACAAAGCCTGATCGAGGCCTCGCTGGTGTCGTTGAGCGGCACTGCTCTGGGAACGTTGCTCGCATTCTGGGGGATTGGATTCGCTGGTCGCTCTGATCCCGGAACGTGTGGCGGCCCACGAGATCGGGCTCGACGGCAGAGTGCTCGCAGCCACCGCCCTGAGCGCGCTGATCACTACCTTGGCATTCGGGGCGCTGCCAGCGCTGCGGGTCGCTGCCACGGACCCGGCGAGTGTTCTTCGCAGCGCATCCACGTCCGTCGCCGGGGGGCGCTGGAACACCAAGGCGCGGCGAGCCCTTGTAGGCGCCGAGATCGGCATGGCGTTGGTGCTGCTCGCCGGCGTCGGCCTGTTAGTCGCGACCATGCTGAGTCTGACCGGCCTGGCGCTCGGCTTCGACCCGGACAACGCCTATTTCGCTCAGCTCCGACTCGGCCGCAAGTACGCAACCGACGTCGGGCGCGGGACGCTGCCGTACACCCGGTACCAGAAGATGTGGGAGTGGGGGTACGAGCGCAAGAGCGTTCTTGCCGAGTTAACACGGCGGCTCGAACAAACGCCGGGGGTCAGCGCCGCGGGTGTCACCACCGGGCTGCCATTCAACAGCTACTGGCTGGCGGTTCGAATCGAGGGGCGCCCGAACACGGTCGAGAGAGAATTCGAACAATGGGACGTCCCGCCGACCGGCGACGGCGAAGGGAACGCCGACTGGGCCATATCTCGCTTCGTGACACCCGGGTACTTGGAGGCATTGCGGATTCCGCTCGTGACCGGGCGCAGCATCCGATGGCCCGACTACGACGCGGCGCATCGCGTCGCTGTGGTGGACGAGGCCTTCGCGGCCAAGTACTGGCCACAGCGTGGCGCGGTGGGCCGCAGCATCCTGATCAAGGATGGGATCGATAATCCCTGGTCCGAGGTCCAGATCGTCGGCGTCGTGGGCACTGTACTCGAGAGTGGCTATCGCCCTCGCGCCCTCGCAAGGGACCCGCTCCCGGCCATCTATCTCCCGTTGGGCCAACAGAACGAACGCTACACCCACGGCGAGGCCGGCGTGTACGTGTGGGCCAATGTCGTTGTACGACACGACGGTGACGAAACGGGCGCGGCGGCGGCGATCCGGCAGGCGGTGTCGGCCGTTGATCCGGAGATTCCGATCACTGAGTTGGGAAGCATGCGCGTCTACGTGGGCAACTCGCATGGCGACCGCCGCTTCTACGGAGCTCTGATCGGCGCCTTCGCGATCATCGCCATAGTGCTCGCGGCCAGCGGCGTCTATGCGGTGATGGCGCAGCAGGTGGCACAGCGGCGGCGAGAGATCGGCATTCGCATGGCGGTCGGTGCCCGCGCGCCCGACGTGACCGGCATGGTCCTGGGCGAGGGCGTCAGGGTGGCACTGGCCGGGATCACCGCCGGAATCCTCGGCTCGGTAGCGGCTACACGAGTACTCGAGTCGTGGCTCTACGGCGTGACGCCAACCGAGCCTTGGGTCCTGGGGCTGGCTTCGCTGTCGATGCTCGGGCTGACCCTGCTGGCGTGCGTCGTGCCTGCCTGGCGGGCCGCCAGTATCGACCCTTCCGCGACCTTGCGCGCCGATTGAATCGGGCGCCGGGAGTCAGAGTATTCCGGCGATCGCCAGGGCTCGAGCCGTGCGTATGGCCTCTAGCCTCTCGGCTTGCTCGAAACGCTCCGCCAGGCTCCTGGCAGCCTTCGCGACCTCCGTGTACATCGGCCGTAACGATGTAGTGACGTCCCTTCGGGTCGATATCTGTCGGCAGACCGTAGATGAAGAGCAGCACGACGCCGATGATGTCGAAAGCAAGCCCGGTACTGTTCAGGATCGGAGACCACATCTCACAACCGATCGTATCGCCTACAGCCCCTCCGGAAACAGCAGCTCGGTGGCTAGGCGGGCTCTTCCCCCCAGCTGAATCTCAGGTAGGCGGTAGGGACGCCCGGCTCGCCAAAAGAGGTGACCTCTCGGGGGCGCTTCCACTCCGCATCGAACGCGGCGCGGTGCTGATCTACAAGGAACTCGCGGATGTCCTCCAGCGGCTGCGGAGTGACCAGGAACTCCAATCCCATGAAAAGAACACGAAACACGATGCGATGGGCGGTCTCGTCGGGATACTGAAGGAGATGGTTCTCGTAGCGGATGCGGCGCCGGTACTGCATCGGTCCGCCCATCGGATCTCGAAGGTAGTAGCAAGCGGCCTCCAGGCCAAAAGCGCACCTCACATACTGGACATCCGGCACCGCGCCCCTGATGGCCTGCATGTTGCAGCTGTACTTGCAGAGCCACCTGCCGAACAGTTGCCCGGAGATTTCCGCGACCGTCGGAATCCACAGCTCGCCGTGAGCGACCTGTTCGCCGTCCTTGCCGTCAAACCATCGGACGATGGCACGATAGGCGCGGCCGCCTTCCGGGTCGACCTCCCGCCCGAGCTGCTCGTTGTGGTCCTGGCAAAGGACCTTCTGTTTCAACGCGTCGATGGGAACGACCTCGTTCTCCAGGTCGGCGTGGAATCCCAAGATCGTGACGTCGGTGAGGAGGTCACCGTGATGCCCGGCTGGATGTTCGTCCGAGAGTCCGCCGCTGCAGCCGCCGAGAATCTGTGCCCAACATCGTTTGGTACTCATCAGAAGACCAAGGTAACAGTCGGTGGCCCGTCAGCTCACGACCTCGCGTCGCCCCACTTCTCAGGCGGCAGCCCCTCGCGGGTGTGGGACGTTGCGGGCCATCACATCCTCGCGCTACGGCTCGTGCTACGGCTGAATCCATAAATGTACGGATACAACCGCACTGATGGCACTCGCCATACTCCTAGCAAAGCCCTGAAAACCGGGGTTTTCCTGTGGTTCGCGCGCTTACGGCTCAGGCCGTCAGGGGATTAGGAATCCCGTGAGCAAATCGCGTAACCCCTTTGTCCGCAGCAGTTACGAGGGCTCGATTCCGCTTGGTGTCTGTGGGGGTGTCTATCTGGAGTTGCCCGCCTGTCCATTGTAGGCTGTGTCTGATGCAGATCCACCGGGAGACGCTGGAGCGCGAGACCGCGCCCGATACCGACATTCATGACCTCACCGACGAGGTGCGGGCCGTCATCGAGCGCTCGGGTGTGAAGCAAGGCCAAGTGCTCGTCTTCACGCCAGGCTCGACCGCCGGCGTCACCGTCATCGAGTACGAGAGCGGCGCCGTGGCTGATCTAAGGCGGGCGATCGACCGGCTGGCGCCCACCGGCGAGCGCTACGATCACGACGCCCGCTGGGGCGACGGCAACGGTTACTCGCACGTGCGCGCCGCGCTGCTCGGCCCCTCGATCACCGCGCCGATCGTCGACGGTAGGGCGGTTCTAGGCACCTGGCAGCAGATAATTCTGTGCGATTTCGACAACCGGCCGCGAACCCGGAAAATCGTCGTGCAGGTGATGGGCGTTGTGGTTCCGTAGCCCTGCCGGCCGCTTGGTCAACGCCCTCTCTCAGCCCGCAGCGCAAAGGCCAACGACTGCTCTAGGCGCTGGTATTCGCCAGCGTCACCCTCTGTGGCGGGCTATCTCACGCCCTTCTTGATGGTGCTGTCGAGGCTCACCCGCTACTGATCCGTCGGCACCCGCTGCTTGAGCTCCTCGAACCAGTTGAGGACGACGTTGATCTCGTCGGCGCGATCCCTGGCCTCGGGATTGACAATGTCCACGAGAAAACGCTGCCCGTCGGGCGAGGGCCGGAAGTCTCTCCGGCTCGGGTCGAGACCGGGCAGGTCGAAGAGGGGCTGCGGGTCCCCGAAGCCGAAGGTCGGCTATGTGGAGACTGGCACGACCATGAGGGTGTTCCCACGAAAGAAGAACAACTCATTGCCGGCCCACTGCGGAAACCAGTCACCCGTCGACACCAGCCATTGCCGTCGAGGTCCGGAAATGGAGTGAACGATCATCTCGCCGTCAGCCGCATAGACGTGTCGGTCGACCTCCGGCAGTTGCAGGACGACATTGCCTCGGGCCTGGCGCGGAGCGCGCGCGAGCAGCGTTCACTCGGCCGGGCGATCCCAACTGGTGAAGTTGAGGAAACCGGTATTTGCCAGGCCGAGACGGGTCGATCGGCGTATCACACCTGGATCTCCCTTACCCCAGTCTGCATCGAATGCCTCTGGGGCCTGGTGAACGAGGAATTGCTCGATCTCTGGGAAGGGCACCGGCGTCACGAGAAACTCGAGTCCCATGAACAAGACACGGAAAA
>JACZXM010000294.1 GCA_022571615.1 Acidobacteriota bacterium
CCCACCGATCTGCATCGTGGCGATGCGGTGGGGCGGAGAGCTCTCGAGCTCGATCTCCACCAAGATCGACTCGGCCGTCTGCTGCGAGGTGATTGTCATGCGCGCCGTGAACTCGCCGGTCTTGGCGACGTCGGCGATCTCGGGGCTGGGCAGCAAGGACTGCAGCTGGCGCAGGATGCCCAGGTGCTGCTCGAGGTCGTACGCGTCGAGGAACTCCTCGGTGAACCAGTTGTCGATGAAATTCCTGGCGGCCTCCTCGGTACCGGCCGCGGTCATGTCGAGTAGCGCCGAGAGGGCCCTACCGGTCTCGGAGTCCGGAAGGCCCCAGTTGCCGTCCGACGCGAGCGTCCCGCTGCCGACTCGGCCGCCGAGGTCGTCGAGCGACATCGGCTTCTCACCGGCTACGATACGGTCGATCTGTCGGGCCAGACGCTGGGCGTTATAGCGACCGCCGGTGTTGCCGGTCACGATGACCAGAGTGTCACGCTCGGCGTTGGCGACGATGGCTGCGATGAAGCCGAAGTCGTTACCTCCAACGTAGAAAGAGCCGTGGCGCACCATTCCGGAGCCCTGCTTGGGGCCGTGAAAAGCATCCAGCGTCGCGGAAGCAACGATCTCACCGCGGTTGCTCGCCTTCAGCCAGGCGAACAACTCCTGGGCAGAAGTCACCATGCCGCCGTTGCCCATCATTGCCCAGCCGATCTGCGGCCACTCCCGCGGTGAGCGGCTGCCGCCGGGGCCGGGACGCCCGTCGTATCCGAGGGCGACCTCGCCGGCCAGCCACCGCGAGTCGTGGTAGAAGCCCGCCCGCGTCATACCCACGGGCTTCCACAGATTGTCGCGCAGGAAGTCGGGATAGGTCTGGCCTGAGACGTTCTCGATGATCGCCGCCAGCAGCGTGTAGCCGGAGTTGGAGTAGGCGGTGTCGGATCCGGGCTCGAACCTCAGCCGTTGAGCGAGGATGCGCTCGACCGCCTGCTGTCGCGTCATCGGCTCGAAGTCGCCGCGGGTGTCGTGGTACTCGGCGAGACCCGCCGAGTGCCGCAGCAGTTGCTCGACCGTGATGCCGACCTTGTCAGCGGGGACATCGTCGAAGAGATCGCCAAGTGTGTCGTCGAGCGAGAGCTCACCCCGGTCGCTTAGCAGCAGAATGCCGCTGCGAGTGAAGTCCTTGGTGAGCGAGCCGATGTCGAACAGCGTGCCAATGGTTACGGACACCCCGCGCTCGCGGTCGGCGAGTCCATAGCCTCTGTTGAGCAGAACGTCTTCGCCGCGTGACACGAGGACAGTGCCCGAGAACCCACGCTCGGCGGCCGCGCTCAGGTAGACGTCGAGTTGACGGATCCTGGCTTCGTACTGGGTGAGCGCGGCCGCCGGCAACGCCAGGAGCGCGACGAGCCCGGGGACCAGAGCCGTGCGGAGGGAAACAGTCCTGAGCATGCAACACTTCCTTCTTTGGTAGAGATTCTCGGCGCTCCAAGACCGGCTAGCTCAGTTCGGGCGAATCGGAATCAGCCAGAAACCGTAGGCCATGGGCGCCGGTGCAATCAGGTACCCGGGCCGGGGGCGGGCGCCCCAGGAGTTGTCGCCGCCGACTCCCATCTGGCGCAGGTCGACGTTCAAGGTGATGAAGTCGCGCACGACGACATCGGTAGAGTGGCGCTGATCGCCGCTCGCGTTCTCGATGTCTGCCAGCGCGTACGGCCAGGCACTGACGCTCAACGGCTGCTCGCCTTCGACGCGCAGCCCGAAGCCCGATCCGTCGATGAGCTCGAGCCAGCGCACGTCGGTCTTGTTCCCCGTCTCCTGAGGCCGGACATAGGGATGGTGTTGGTCTGCGACCGTGCCCTCATAAAGGCCGATCGGCGCCCCTGACTTGCGGTCGGCGTAGCTTTCCTGGGGACCGCGACCGAGCCAGCGCATCTGTGACAGGCGCGCAGGCAAGGTCATGCTCAGCCCGAAGCGAGGAAGCTCGGGCAGGGTCGCGGCACCGGGCGTGAACGAATGCCAGATCCGAACGGCGCCGTCGGCATGTACGTCGTAGATCGTGTGCAGGCGCGAGCCGAGCTGCGGGAGCGAGGTGTCGACCTGCACTCGGACTCTCGCCGGGGAGATCTGTTCAGCGTTCACCGACTCCACCTGCCGCGTAGCGCCGGCATCCCGCCAGCGACCCTCCCATCGCGGCATGCCGGCGCCGTGATCGTTGTCGGTCGGGGCACGCCAGAAATTCGGCGCCGGGCCGGTGCGTACAAGGTCGCGGCCGCCGACGGTCCAGACGTCCAGGGTGCCGGTCGCCGCATCGAACTGCAGGTCGAAGCCGTCACCGCGGATCGCGATTCTCTCAGCGTCGCGGATCAGGCTCAGCGCTGCCCCCGGGTGAGCCCGCTCGGCGGTCGTTGTGGCGCCGTCGGAAGCGGCTCCCGAAGACCACGGTAGCTGCTCCCAGGCCACCTCGAATCCTGCCGGCAGCAGCGACCAGGGGGCCGCGGTCCGAGCCCGGACGGTCACGAAGTACTCGACCCCGGGCAGGGGGTCGAAGGGCCGGATTGGAATCGGTACCAGCGAGTCTTGACCCGGTGCAGCGTCCACGCCGCGCAGCGGGCCCGATTGCTCGACGACGCCATCGGCCGTCAGCTCCCAGCTGAAGGCGAAGCGGTCCAAAGCCACGAAATCGAGCCGGTTGCGGACGCGCACCAGCCCGGCGCTCGGATCGACCAGCTCGACCTTGACCGGCTGGTAGACCTTCTTGACCTCCCAGGCGTGAGGGTTGAGCCGCCGATCGGGTTGCACCACGCCGTTGATCACGAAGTTGTCGTCACTCGGGGTGTCGGGGGCGCCAAAGTCGCCACCGTAGGCGAAGTAGGTGTCGCCTCCGGCGCCGGTCTTGAGAAGCCCCTGGTCGACCCAGTCCCAGATGAACCCGCCCTGGAGCGCCGGGTAGCGCTCGATGACCCGCCAGTAATCGCCCAAGTTGCCAATGCTGTTGCCCATCGCGTGGGCGTACTCGCACAGGATCAGCGGCCGGGCGGGATTGCCGCGAGCGTAGCGCTCGAGCGCCTCGATTCGGGCGTACATCGGCACGTAGATGTCGGTGTTGCGCTCGCGCAGCGCGCGCTCATACTGCACCGGCCGCGACGGATCGCGTTGCTTGATCCAGTCGTAGGTGGCGTAGAAGTTGACCCCGTTGCCGCCCTCGTTGCCGAGCGACCAGATGATCACCGAGGGGTGGTTCTTGTCGCGTTCGACCATGCGGCGCGTGCGGTCGAGGTGCGCTTCCATCCACTCGGGTCGGTTACCGAGCGTTACCTCGGGATCGTAGCCGTAGCCGTGCGACTCGATGTTGGCCTCATCCACCAGGTACAGGCCGTAGCGGTCGGCAAGCTCGTACCAGAGAGGATCGTCGGGGTAGTGGCTGGTGCGCACGGCGTTGATGTTGAGCTGCTTCATCAGCCGCATGTCGCGCAGCATCGATTCGGGTGAGATCACGTGGCCGGTCAGCGCGTCGTGCTCGTGCCGGTTCACGCCGCGCACGGTGATCGGCACCCCGTTGACCTTGAGCTGGCCGTCGCTGATCTCGACCCGGCGGAAGCCGATGTCCAGGCGGGTTGCCTGCACACTCCGGTCGGGCCCAACGAGCCAGACGACGGCGGCGTAGAGGTTCGGCTCCTCGGCGCTCCAACGGCGGACGTCACGGACCCTCCAGCTCAACGTGACCTCGTCCTCGTCAGCGCCCGCGACCTCCACGGCGTGTGCCGGGGCGTCGTGCCTCCGCCAGTAGCTGTCGCCGTCGGGTATGGCGGGCATCGGTGCCAAGGGCAGCGGGATGAGCGGTAGCGGGGCGGTCAGCCCCGGCATCGCGGGATGCTCGGCGCCAAAGACCAGGTCGGGGCGATCGAGGTCCGGCTGCCAGGCGCTCGGCGTCGCACGGACGGCGATCCGGTTCGGGGAAGCTGATGCGGCAGCGGCGGCACGGGCAGCGGCGGCACGGTCGTCCACGTCCGGCGGAAGCACCGCGACCGGCAGGGGCAACAGCTCCAGGTGCACCCGGGCCCAGGCCGACTCGAGATCGTGATTGCGGACCCGCACGGTAACTTCGAGCAACCCGTTCTCGAGCGTCTCGTCGAGTCGAGCGGCGATCTCGATGTCGCGCATGCGTACCCTCGGCGTGGAGTACAGGTACACGTCTCGCTCGATGCCGCCAAGGCGCCAGAAGTCCTGATCCTCGAGATAGCTGCCGTCCGACCACCGGTAGACCTCAACCGCCACGGTGTTGTCACCGGGGTGCACCAGCCCGGTGACCCGGAACTCGGCCGGGAGCTTGGAGCCCTGGCTGTAGCCGACCGGCTCGCCGTTCACCCACACGTACATTGCCGAGCTCACCGCTCCGAAATGCAGGAAGGTCTCCCGTTCCTCCCAGCTCGCAGGAAGCTCGAACGCTCGCCGGTACGAGCCCACGGGGTTGTATTCGTTGGGGATCCGCGGCCAGTTCTTTTCGAACGGATACCGGCTGTTGAGGTAGATCGGCACGCCGTAGCCGTACAGGTGCCAGTCGGAGGGAACCGGGATCTCATCCCAATCGGAAACGTCGGTTTCGGGGCGCCAGAAACCCACCGGCCGGTCGGCGGGCCGGGCGACCCAGTTGAATCTCCAGGTGCCGTTGAGCGACAGGAAGCGCGACGAGGTTGTCCTGTCCCTGCGCACTGCCGCCTC
>JACZXM010000295.1 GCA_022571615.1 Acidobacteriota bacterium
CCTGACGCGGAATCATACCGGTGGCGTACTGGATCGCGAGGCCGATGTTCCAAACTACGAACGCGGCCAACACGAGTGTTCCCAGGCGCCGCCGTGGGCTCGGAAGGGCCGTAAAGACGGCCGCCAGCCCAACGGCGAAGATGGGGGTGCAGTTGATGAACCGGCGGGCTCCGAACGAAGCTCCACCCCACCAGGTGGAGTAGGAGCCGATCACCAGCACCTGCGCCGCCAGCGCCAGACCCAGTCCGACCGCCACCACCGGCTGGCGGCGGAACAAGAGCGCCAGGCCGATGGTTGCTAGCAACGTGATCGGCGCCCACGAGTACAACCCGTGAAATCCAGAGAACAGGACCTCTAGCGCATGCACCGGGTAGGGCGAGAATTTCTCGACCACGAACGGGGTGGGACCGTAGGTACCGTGCAGCGCCCGATAGGTCAGGAACTGAGGCAACACGACGACGACCAACGTGGCCGCGAAGGCTGCCTGGCCTGGAAGGCGGCGCGCCAACGCGCCGACTCCCTCTGCACGCCACCGCCGCCAGCCGTGCCAGAGCTCGTCGACCGCGAGCGGGATCAACATCAGCCAGTTGAGCTCGCGCACCAGCACCATGAGACCTGCCGCGGCTCCAAGAAGAACCCACTGGCCGATGCCTCGGCCGGTTTCGCGTCGCGCGAGCAGCTCGTGCCCCACGCCACTTCTGCCACGCGCTGCTAACCACAACCAGGTGAAGAGGGCCACCGCGAAGAACGAGTTGGCGTGGGCCATGGGTGGCGTGATGTACAAGTAGAACACCAGCGAGGTTGCGAGCCATACGCCGAGAACGGCTCGCTGCGACGCCCAGGTGGAGTGCTCGAGCCGGCAGATACGCGCCGTCAGGGCGAGACCCAACATGCCCCAGATCAGCGATCCGAGACAGACCGCCCAGACGTACGGCGGGCTGAACCCGTCGCGGGCGACCGAGCTACCGAACGCCCGCGCCGTGAGCACGGCAATGTCGGCCGCCAGATAGAAGGGTGCCCATAACACCGCGGAGCCTATGGGGGCGTCGTTCAAGCGCCGGCCGGTCGGGCTCCGCTCCGCCAGCAACCCCTCTAGCCAACCATGCGCCTTCGGGTCGGCCTGCAGGAAATGCTCGTACTCGTTGCTGAAATCGAGGTCGTGGTCGAACCAGGCAGACCGCAGGTGAACGAAGTACTTGATCTCGTCGGCGGCGTACAGGCGGGGCGTGAACAGCGGCAGTGCGAGCAATGCGACCAGCGCCAGGACGCCCCATTCTCGGCGCCAGCGAGCGATCATAGCGCGGCCTCGATCAACGACACCAACTCCCTGGCGCCACGGTCCCAGTCGCACAGCTCGGCCGCGCGCTGGCGCCCGCGTTGCCCCATCGCTGCACCACGGTCGGGCCGGGTGAGCACGGCGCCGATGCCCCGTGCGAGTCCTTCCGGCGTCGACGGCACCAGAACTCCGGTAACCCCGTCGAGGACGTTGTCGGTCGGCCCACCTTCCGCGACCGAGACCACCGGCAGCCCGCAATAGGCTGCCTCCAGAACCGAAAGTCCGAAGCTCTCCTCTCGGGTGGCATGAACATAGCACCATGCACGGCAGTAGTGTTGGGCCAGATCCTGTTCTGGAACGAAGCCGGCGAACCGAACCCGTTCCCCCAAGCCCAGCTCGCAGGCCAGTTTCTCGAGCGCCGGCCGCTCGGGTCCATCGCCCACGATCTCGAGGATCGGGGCGACCTTCTGATCCACCAGCGCCAGGGCTCGTATGATCATGTCGACACGCTTGCGCGGGTGCAGGTAGTTGACGGTCACCAGCGCATGTTCCCGTGGCGTGGCAGCAGAGCGGGCGGCATCGAGCGGAGCACGGACGATACCGTGGGTGATCGACGTGGCATCCCGACCGTAGATCGCCTCGACGCGACGTTTGGCAAAGGGCCCGGCAGTCGTGATCCCATCGACCGCACCGACCAGACGCTGGTCCACTCGACGGTACAGGCTCAGGGCTCCTCCCAGCAGCCAGCGAAGTGCTCCGACCCGGCTCAGCACGCTTTCGCGGTCCTGGTATAGAACCCGCGGCGGTTCGTAGCAGTGATACACCAGCGGTATTCGTTCGCGCCGAATCGTACGCAGCCGCCAGGCAAGGATCAGCGCCGGACCGAACAGGACCCGCGCCTCCGCGCCGCGGTCCAACCAGCGGGTGAGACCCAGCACCGCGGCGTAATCGAGGATGGCGTTGAGATAGCGGTTGTGGAAGAAGTCGAGTCGGCGCCCGCTCACCGCGAGCTCGACTCCGTCCGCCAGCAGCGGACGGCACGACTCGTCGAACCGGTGGCACACGATCCGCGGCCGGTGGCCGGCGCGAGCAAGGGCGGCAGCGTATTCCAGAATCAGCCGTTCCGCCCCCGACAACAGCTTGAAGCGCGGGAACACCAGATCGATCCGCATCCTGCTACTCCCCGTACCGGCCAGGTTCGACCTGTCCGCAGGCACACGATCCGAGTCGGCTTCCCGCCATCCTGCTAACACCCCCCGGCAACGGCCGCTTCGTAGAGCTTCTCGAAGCGGGCCGCGACGCGGTCCCAACCGAGGTTGGCCTCTGCATCCGCGCGCGCGGCAGAACCGATGCGGTGCCGGGCCGCGACATCCGATAGCAGTTGCGCAAGCACGCCGGCGAGCGCTCCGGCATCGGCTTCGGGAAACAACAGCCCGTTATCGTCGTGGCGCAGCACGTCAGGGATTCCCGCCACCCGGCTCGCCACCACCGGGCTGCCGCTGGCGAGTGCCTCCAGCAGAGTGTTGGGTAGCCCATCGACATTCCCCGCCGGTCCGTGCACCGACGGAACGGCGACCACGTCGGCGGCGCCGTAGTAGCAAGGCAACTCGACATGCGGCGCGGGGCCGATCAGATGGAGACGATCCGCCGCGCCGTTGGCCCGTGCGCGCTGCTCGAGCTCGCCCGCGAGCGGGCCCTCGCCGACGATCACCACATGGGCGCCGGGCACCCTTGCAGCCAGGGCGGGCAATGCCTCAATCAGAACGTCGAAGCCTTTCTTGTACACCAGCCGCCCCACCGCCAGCACCAGCGGAGCGTCGGCCGGAACTCCGTGTTGGCGATGCAGACGGGCGCGCACCGCGTCGCGGGCAGGACCCTCCAGCGGGCGGAAGCGATCGGTGTGCACGCCGTAGGGCATCCGCACCGGAACAGGACCCGCGCCAAACGATTGCAGCCGCCGCACCAAATCACTCGAACAAGCCGTTACCGCGGCGCTCGATCGCAGCGCCCAGCGCGCCAGACGGCCGGCCCAGCCAAGGCGCTCGGCCAGAAACACACCGGAGCCGTGGCAGGAAACCACCATCGGGCTGTTGCCGCGCGCGGCAGCCACGATAGGAGCATTGGGCACCAGCCAGTGGGCGTGCAGCAGGTCGTACCGGTGCCGGGACCGGCGAATCTGCCACCACGCCGCCAGCGCCGCTGGACCCGCGGCCAGGTATGCGTCGCGCCGCAGTTCGCGATCGCCGCGCAGCGCCTGCGCGTAGCCCCAGGGATGCCAGTGACGCGTCGGCGAGTACCGAAAGGCGCGCAACCGAACACCCGAACCTGGCCGCTCGAGCTCGAGCTCCGGATGCCACGGCACCAGCACATCGATGTCGTGGCCGCGAGCGGCCAATCCCTCGGCGATCGCGGCGACGAACGCCGCGTTGCTATCGCCGTCGTGCAGCGGATAGGTCGTCGCCAGGTGCAGGACGCGCATCGGCTCAGTCGGGCAGCGGCGAAGTGGCCATCACGCTTTCATCATTCCCGACGCTCGAAGCGCATCAGCGCGATCTGCTCCGACACGAGCCCGATCAGGAAGACGAACAAGCTCGACAGGCAAAGCAATACCGCACCGTTGGCGATTTTGGAGTACGCCATGACGTTCCAGATTCCATACCCCGCACCGAGCGCCAGCATTGCGCCGCTGACCGGCAGAAACACCCGCAGCGGCGAGAACAAGGAGACGATGCGCAGCGCAATGATCAAGAACCTGGCGCCGTCGCGCAGAATGCGGATCTTGCTCGTGCCCACGCGCCTGGAAACCTCGATGGGCTCGAAGCCGACGTTGTAGCCGGCCTTGATGAGGGCCAGCGTGCTGGTGATCGGATACGAGAAGCCGTTCGGGTACAGCGGCATGAACTCCATCATCGGGGCGAGCCGCGCGGCGCGAAAGCCGGAGGTGACATCGGGTATCCGGCGCCCCGACAAGTACGACGCAAGCCAGTTGTACATCGTGTTGCCAAACCAGCGAGTCACCCCGCCGCCGGCTCCGCGACGCCGGGTGCCGATGACCAGATCATAGGTCTCGAGGCGACACAGAAGCATCTCGATCTGCCGTGGGTCATGCTGCCCATCGGCATCCAGCAAGCAGATTCGCTCGGCAGCGGCAGCCCGCAAACCGCTCTTGACCGCAGCCCCGTTTCCCTTGTTGTACGGATGGCGCACGACGCGCGCACCGTGCCGCTGTGCGATGTCACCGGTGCGGTCATCGGAGCCGTCGTCGACGACGAGGATCTCCCAAGAGCCGTCATCGGGGGCCACCGCACGGATACGGTCGACGACCTCTCCGATCACCTGGGCCTCGTTGTAGGCCGGCAAGATGATGCTGACCGCGGGCACGGCTACCTCCCGTCTTCCGCCGACAGCGGCGGGGCGCCGGAT
>JACZXM010000296.1 GCA_022571615.1 Acidobacteriota bacterium
CGGCGCTCGATGGCGCTGTCGGCGAACGCGCCCCACTCGAAAAAATCGAGTAGACCATAATGCTCGAGCTTGAGGCGGGCGCCGGATTCGACGTTACCCGTGAGCAGGGCCAGCGCAGTGTCGGAGAGACCCTGTGCGTGCTCCAGGATCGCCCGCACCCCGGGCATTACATAACCGTCGGTGCGACGTTCGAGCCATTGCGGCAGCAGCTCGACATAGCGTTCGAGCAGCCTGTCGGCCAGTGCCTCGGAGTACTCGCGCCTCAGGATCTCCTCGATCGAGATTCTGGCGATGATCCGATCGGTCAACCCCGCCAGGTTCATGCCGCCCACCGTGAGCGTCCGACCGTTCTCCTCCTCGAGCGCCTGTAGCCACGCGTACATGCCGGCGCCGTCGCTGTTGATGAGCGTGCCGTCGATGTCCCAGAGCAAGACTCTCATGCGGAGCACCTCGTACCTCGAGCCATACGTGTTACACGCCGCCAAGCTGGACTGGCGTTAGACATTCTCAGCGCCCGTTCAGGATCCAGTCGATGGCTTTGAGCCCGACCTTCGACGGAATCTCGTGGCCGCCGCCAAAGCTCGTAAAGGTGACCTCGTAGCCGCTCTTGCGCAGCAGGTCACGAGCGGTGGTGGCTCCCGACATCGGGATCAGCCGATCGCCCATACCATGGGCGATAAAAACACGAGGCAAGGTCGACTTGGCGCCGGGCGCTTCCTCGAGCCAGCTGGGGTGGAACCGTGCGCCGAACACGAGGATCCCCGCGACCTGCTCGGAGCCGATGCCGGTGATGTAGGCCAACGCGCCGCCCTGCGAGAACCCGAGCAGGTACACGTCGGCGACCGAGTAGCGCGATCGTAGCTCGGCGATGACCCGCTGCACGTAATCGATGCTGCGCCGGCGCGCCTGGGCGACCAGCTCCGGGTCGCGTCTGTGCTGCAGTACCCAGTCGTAGCCGTGATGTCCGTCGATCACGAAATCGTAGGGGGCGCGAGGCACGGCGAGGATAAGCCCACGATCGCCGAACGCCATGGCCAGATGGTCGAAGGAATCGATGTTGCCGCCGTACCCATGCAGCGCCACCACCAGTGTGTAGGAATGCGAGGCATCGTAATCCGCCGGCAGCCTGACCGTCGTTTCCAGCAGCACCTCGACCGGCACCCGGACACTGTCCTGCCCGAAGGCCATGGGCGAGGTCAGGCAGACGGCGGCAACGAGGCCAGCGCGCGCCAGCAGCTTCGGCATCTTGTTCGTCTCCGGATCCGGTGGTTGTGAGGTGTCCACAGCATATCCTCTGGCGCCAGGCCAGTGGCGTACGGTGGCGCCCGCTGCCCCTGGTCCGGGTGCTGACGCGACGGGCGGGACCTCTGGTACTCTCGGTGCGATGCCAAGCTGCGGCCGCATGTAACGGAGGAAAGACCGGTGCTGACCCTGTTGTCGCCAGCCAAGACGCTCGACTTCAATTTCTCCACCAGTGGGCTGCCCACCAGCACGCCGCAGTTCGAGAAAGAGCTCGAGATCCTGTTGCGGCGCTGCAAGGGCCTGAGCGTGGAGTCGCTGCGTGAGCTTATGAAGCTCAGCCAGCCGTTGGCGGAGTTGAACTACGAGCGCTTTCGGCGCATGAACCTGCCGTTCACGACGGACAACGCCAAGCCGTGCGTGCTGGCCTTCCGCGGCGATGTGTATCGGGGTCTCGACGCCACGAGCCTGTCCAAACGCGATCTGAAATGGGCCCAGGGTCGCCTGCGAATCCTGTCGGGGCTGTACGGGTTGCTGCGTCCGCTCGACCTGATCCAGCCGTACCGCCTGGAGATGGGCACGCGACTGCCGAACCCGCGCGGCAAGAACCTGTACGAGTTCTGGGGGACGCGTCTCGTCGATGCGCTCAACGCCGAGCACGACAGGCGACCCGTGAAAGCCGTTCTGAACCTGGCTTCCAACGAGTACTTCAAGGCGGTGCCAGCCAAGCATCTGAAGCCGCCACTGGTCACCGCCCTGTTCCAGGAGATCCGCGACGGCAAGCCGCGCACGATCAGTTTTTCGGCCAAGCGCGCCCGCGGCTTGATGGCCCGTTTCGTGGTCGAGAATCGCGTCCAAGACCCCGACGGTCTCAAGGAGTTCGCCCAGGAGGGCTACACGTATCGGCCCGAGCTCTCGAATCAGGAGCGCTTGCTGTTCGTGCGCGAGCGAGACTGGGCTGCCTAACAGGCCGTGGTAGAAGTGTGATGGGCGTTGGCTATCGCGACCCGAGTACGGCGTCTGGGATCGACATCTCGCCGCTCGAGACGATGACCGCGTTTCCTCCGACGCGCAGGGCGGTGATCTGTCCATCGCGTTTTTCGGCCTCGGCGACCAGGATGCTCGGGCGCCCCATCTCGAAGCCTTGCTCGATCACCCACACGAGGGTGCCGTCGGAGGTCGTGTCGCGGGCAGCCAGGTAGGCGGCCAGGGGCGCGGCGGCGCCGCCGGTGGCGGGGTCCTCGGGGATGCCGAGCCCCGGACCGAACATTCGCGAGCGAACGTGCGAGCCTTCACGCTCCGGGTCGAAGGTGAAGCAGTACACCTGGGGGGCCCAGGAGTCGGCCAGCAGCTCCTTCCAGGCGCTGTCGTCGAGGCGAACGCGCGCTAGCGCGGCGCGGTTCTTCAGGCCGACGAACAAGAGTGGGACCCCGCACGAGACCGCCTCGGGTTGGAACGGGGCGTCGAGAAGATCGGCCTCCTGGAGCGACAGCACACGTGCCAGCTCGGAGTCCGGCAGGACGCTGGGGCGGAACTCCGGCGGCTGAGGCGCCACCAAGCGCGCAAAGGCGGGTACTCCGGTGCCAGCCTGGATCGACACGGCGACTGCGCCGGCCTCCTCCTCGAAGATCACCTCTCGGCAGTAGGCGTAAAGATCCGCAGCTGGCAATGATGCTGCGGCTGTCGCGGCGGCAGGACGAAGGCGGTCTCGGACAGATTGAACTCGGCCGCGATCTGCTGCATCAGCTCCGTGTCGAGCCCTTCCGCGTCGGCAAACACTGCCAGCGGATTGCCGCCGAAGATTCGGTCGGTGAACACGTCGGCGGTGTGGAATCGATAGCGGGTCAACGCTCCGCCGCTCATTCGGCCCGCAGGGCCTCGATCGGGTGGACGCGGGAGGCGCGTAGCCCCGGTACGGCGCAGGCAGAGGCGGCGACGATGACGATCACCGTGGCCACACCGGCAAGGGTGAGGGGATCACCCGGGGCAACGCCGTACAGTAGCCCGGCCAGGAGCCGGGTTACCAGGACGCTGGCGAGCGCACCGATGGCGACACCGGCGGCCACAAGACGCAGACCGTCACCGATCACCAGACGCAGCACGTCGCGGCGCTCGGCACCGAGGGCGACGCGGACGCCCATCTCCCGGGTGCGGCGAGATACCGAGTAGGAGAGCACCGCGTAGATCCCCGCGGCGCCCAGGATCAGGGCGAGCGTGGCAAACAGCCCGAGTACCTGCATCGAGAAACGCGATTGCCACATGAGGTTGCCCTGGCGGCGAGCCAGCGTCTCGACGCTGTAGACGTTCATCCGCCGGCCGATGCTCCACAGTGCGTCCTCGGCCGGCCGCAGGAGTTTTTCGGGGGCGTCGCGGGTGCGCACGACCAGGTTCATGATCGGCCGCGGTACCTGGGTCGCAGGTAGGTAGGCCATCGCGAGCGGCGAGGGGTCGGTGCCGGCACCTCGCACGTCACCGACGACGCCTACGATCTCGACCTCGATCTCGCCGCGCGCACCCGAGAGCACCGCTACGCTACCCGCCAGATCCGGGACGATGTGCTCGCCGACCGGATTGCGCCCGCCGAAGTAGCGTCGCCGGAACTCGGCATTCACCAGCAGCGCCGGCGCCGACTCCCTGGTATCGCGCTCGTCGATGACTCGACCCTGCAGGAGCGGGATCCCCATGGTCTCGAAATACCGCGGGGTCACGGTGCGGATCACTACGATCGGGTCGCGACTGTCGTCGGGTACCTCCCCGGGTCGGTGGAAGCGGACGTTGCTGTTGGGGAACTCCGGGGGCACGAAGCTGACCGCGCTGGCCGACTCCACGCCCGGCATTGTGGCGACGCGCTCTGCAGCCTCCTCGAAGTGCGCTACCCAGGCCTCCCTGTCCGTCCCGATGCGGAGCGAGTTGCGCAGGGTCAGCAGTCTGTCGACGTCGTAACCGAACTCGGCCCCGCGGATGTTTCGGAAACTCTGTAACATCAGGCCTGCCCCCGCCAGCAGCACAAGCGACAGGGCAACCTCGGCCACCACAAGCGCGCCGCGAAGCCTGCCAACGCGCCTGCCACCGGCGGCGCCGCGCCCGCCCTCGCGCAGCATCCCGTTCAAGTTGATGAGGGCCGCGCGGCGTGCCGGGATCAGCCCGCTGACCAGGCCCGTGATCAGGGACACCACGAGGGTGAAGGCCAGGACGTTGGTGTCGACCCGCACGTGCTCCAAAAACGGTACGGCGGCGGCCCCGCCGACGCTGGCGGAGCCACTCGCAGCGCCGGGGATCATGTTGATGATCAGGGGCATCATCCACACGGCTGCGAGCAGACCGACGAGGCCCCCGGCAAGCGCCAGCAGCAGGCTCTCGGAGAGCAACTGGCGCACGATTCGCAGGTGTCCGGCCCCCAGGGCCGCCCGCAATGCCACCTCACGCGACCGTTCGGCTGCCTGCACGAGCCCCAGATTGG
>JACZXM010000297.1 GCA_022571615.1 Acidobacteriota bacterium
GAGCGCGAGTCGGAAGCACGCCGGAACGGGTACAGCAACTGGAAGAAATACACGAACGGCGGCACCAACAGTCCATTCCAGAACCCCCCTGCCCGGAGTTTCACCATGACCGACACCAGGTCGTAGCCGTCCATGTCGGCCTTGGTCAGCAGGCGCCCGATGGTACTGGTGGCGTGCAAGATGTCGGCGTCGGTGAACAGGATCCACTGCTTGCTCGGGTCACCGTGCCAGTCTGCCAGGGCCACCTCGAGGCCCTTGTGCAGCGCGTGTGGCTTGCCCGCCCAGCCTTCGGGTGGAGGACCGACGCTAATGACCCGCAACTTGTCTTCGGCGGGGGACCCCGCCCCGAGTCGCCGCGCGACGGCGGCGGTGGTGTCCTCAGAGCGATCGTCGACGACGACAATAGCGTGGCACCAGTCGCCCTGTTTTAGGAGTCGCGGCAGGGTTCGAGGGAGCGTCGATGCTTCGTTGCGGGCCGGGATCACGACCGCAACCTCGCCCAGCGACTCGGGCCGGGACCGGTCGGCGGCGGGGACCAGATGGAGGCTCCATTGCAGCGGCCACCAGCGCTTGCGGTCGAGGATGATCAAGATCCAAAACGCCAGGCCAGCGAGAGCGACGATCCGGAAGAGCTGGTGGAGTTGTTCGAGCGGCACGATGGAGGGTCCTGTCGGGCTGGATGTGGAACATCCCTGAGAAATGCCTGCTAGTGATTATCTCCGCTTTCGTTCGCCGGTGCGATGGTGATGCGACCATCCTCGCGGATCGTCAGCCGCATGCCGTCGCTCAGGCGCTCGAAATCCTTGTGCGAGACCGCCACCACGGGCACCGTGTGGGCATACATTTTCTCGGCCACGATCGCGCCCAGGAGCAGAAACGGATCGAGACCGTCGGTGACGATCGCGGCTGGCGCCGTGCCCTGACGAACCGCTTCCAACAATACCGCTGCGGTGGTGCTCGAGCCCCGGCTCAGCGGCAGCACCAGGATCCGCCCGGCGGCGTTTTGCCCCGACAGCGGATGGCGCCGGTCGATGATCTCGCCGGTGGCCTGATCGTACCCGCCCCAGAAGCTGAGAGGCTCGCGCGTCACCAGGGCGATGGCGTCAGCGTTGCCGGCCACGAGAGGACGGCCCGCGATTACGCCGTCCATGCTGTCTCGTCGCGCTCGATCCGGCCAGCAACCGCGGAGCGGACACAATCGTGCAGACTGCCGAAGGCGACGTTGGCACCGAGCAGGCCGGGTGAGTAGTAAGCGTACTTGGCGGAGTTGGTCATGATCGTCGTGGTGTCCGAGGGCAACATCGGTGTCGCCAGGATGCAGGTATCGACGGTGATCTTGGCACCGAACTGGCGGATCGGTTCCAGCACCCCTGCCTGCTCGGCCAGCGCTCGCATCATCCGACTGGTCGTAATCAGGAAGCGGATGCCACTGTGGCAGCGACGGCCCGCAACCAGAGGCGCCAGGCGACGGAACTCCAGGAGCGAGAAATGTGGGCTTCCGAGCACCACCATATCGAGCTGGTCGCCGTCTCCGGTGGTCAGCTCGGAGCGGGCCGTACGCAGATCCTCCAGGGTGATCGTATGACGCTCCGCAGGGGACCGGCCGTGGAAGGCGGCCTCAAGTGTCGGCGCCTCCGGCGTGATGCCAACGAGATGGAATAGCGCGACGGCGCCGGACGACGCAGCGGCGGCGCCGAACGCCTTGAGCTCGTCTTCGCCCGGGCGCACGGTCAGCCCTTCGATCACGACAACGCGCTCCTGTGCGATTTTACCGGTGAGATAGCCCAGGATCGTGCAGAACGATTCCTGTTCCTGCAACTGCTCGGGCACCTCGGACAGGGTCAGAAGAACTTCTCCCGCCCGGTTCTCCGTCAGGTGAAGCCCAAGCGCCGGGACGCGTCCGCAAATGGCAGCGCAGATGTCCATCAGATCCGGGTAGCGTTCCGTCCGAGCGCCGATGACCGAATTGGCGAACGCGATGGCATTGGACTCGCCCCAGGCGATCTGCTGGCCGAATCGGGGGCGCAGCGCGGTCTGGTATGGGGTGCAGGTCCAGGTCGGGATGCACCCCATCTGGCGGTAGGCCTGCATCTGGCGGTAGGCCTTCTGGGCGTATTGCTCGGGAACCTGCCATTCGCGCCAGCCTTCCTCGTCGAGCCCGATGACGTTGGCCGACGAAGGAACGACGACGCGCGCTCCCATCTCGGCGAGGCGCTCGGCGAACTCGAGCGTCGCCTCGCCCTGGTAGATCGTGCTGTCGATGTGGGCCTGCGTGATGTCGATCATCCGCTCGGCGTCCTGGATCTCCCCCATGCGTACGAGGATCGACATCGCAAAGCGCGCTGCCGGTCCATGCCCGCCCCCGAGCATGGCGCGATCGTCGGAGCTCAGTTGCATCGATGCTTCCGTGTTTGCTGCAGCATGATCTCGTGAAGCATTGTCCGGGGCAGCTCGGCTCGTGGCAAGCAGGGCAGCTATCATATTCATGCGAAGCCGTCCGCGCGCTTGGCGGCGGTACCAGACCCATCACGTCTCCACTATGGCCTGCCAACGCTGGAGTGTACGTGCGCCCACCGAACCCGTTTCACCCGACCCGTGCTTGGCTCTGGGTCGGCATCACCCTGCTGCCCGCAGCGGCCCTGGGTCGCGGTCTGGCGTTCGCGTTTCCCGATCTCACCGAGCGCTGGTACGGCCGAGGGTTGTACCCGCTGGTCAGCGCCGGGCTGGGGGCCCTCAACGGCCTGGTGGCAGTTTCGCTCGCCGAGCTGCTCGCCATCGGATTGCTGGTGCTGATGGGGCTGTTGGCGTGGCGTGAGGGTGTGCGGATGGCCCGAGATGGGCGAGGTGCGCTCCAAGCGCTGCGCGCCCGCGCCGTTCGTCTGATCGCCGGTGGCTGGGTCTTGGCCGGGATTCTGGCCTGGGCATTCCTCTTGCTGTGGGGGTTGAACTACTCGCGACCCCAGCTGCGCCAACGAATGGGCCTGGATGCCGAGGGCGTCACCGCGAAGGAGGTGCTCGCGCTCGGTGAGCAAGCTGCCGCTGTCGCCGCGAGCTTGTACCGGGAGCTCGGCTTCGACCCGGCGCGGCCGACCCGGATGCCGATCTCCTTTGCTGCGCTGAATCGGATCGTGGATCGGCGGTTGGCGTCGCTCGAGCTACCCGGCGACGAGATTGGCTCGGGGGGGCCGGCCAAGCGTCTTTGGGGATCGGTCGCGCTGGCGTATCTAGGGATCAGCGGAATCTACATCCCATTCACGGGCGAGCCGTCGGTAAACGCGTTGGTGCCGGACGTGTCGATGCCACTGGTCGTGGCGCATGAGAAAGCCCACTTTCACGGTGTTACTGACGAGGGCGAAGCCGGCATGGTGGGCATCCTGGTGTGCGCTGGTGCTGAGGAGCCGTATCTGCGCTACGCTGCCTACCTGAACGCCGCCGCGCGCCTGATCAGCCAGGCGGCGCGATACTTGCCGCAAGAAGCCGCGAGCGTCTGGCAATCACTGGGCGAGGGCCCACTCCGCGACCTGCAGGCGATCGAACAATTCTGGGCCCGATATCGGGGTCCTGCGACGGAGGTGGCGCGGCGCGTCAACGACGCCTACTTACGGTCCAACCGCGTGCCCGGAGGCGTTGAGAGCTATGGCCGCGTGGTGAGGCTGCTGGTCGCCCTGCACCGGCAAGGGAGGTTCCCCGAACTTGGTGCGACCGGGCCAGGGAACTGATCGCAACGATACCGGCAACCTGCACCACAGCCTGCTAGCGTCGGCCCACAGACCGTCCGCCATTGGAACAGACGTGGCGCAAGAACTCGATGGCTTCTGCTGCCACCGTCTCCAGCGGCACGCGTTCGAGGTCGCCGCCCTCGGGCGCCACGACGTGGCGATGCGGCGGCGGCGGTAGGAAGTGGGGTAGCGGGAGCCGGAAGATCCCCAGAGTGGGGATGCCGACGGCGACGCTCAGATGCATTGGGCCGGTGTCGTTGCTGATGGTGGCGACGCATTGTGCAAAGGCGGCCGCCAGGGCTGCGATCGATCCGTGCCGACCATCGACCACGCGCTTGGCCAGCGACGTGTGGTGGAGTTCTTCGACCACCGCTTCGACCGCAGTGCGGTCGGCTGGGCCACCCAGCACCAGGAAGCGGAGCTCCAGGTCGGGTAGTGCACGGTCGAGCTCGAGTGCCAGCCGGGCGTAGCCTGCAGAGCTCCAGAGCTTCTCCGGCTTCGCCGCCCCGACGAACAACGCGACGGTCCGAATTCCGCAAAAGGTCTCCAGCTCGAGTTCGTGGGCCCGGCCTGCCCACTCGTCGGAGGCGCGTTGTGAGATCGTGAAGTAAGGGGCCCCCGCCGACCGTTGCCAGGCACTACCCGCCGCGGCCGAGATGAGGCCCGCCCGGACCAGTGTGTCGAGGTGGGCCGCGGCCATGTACACATCCGGATGCGGCTCCTGGATCCAGTGGCTGTACAACCAGCTCGAACGGGTCTTGTACTGCCGCCCAACGCGGAAGCGAGCGCCGGTCAGAAGGCCGATCAGACCGGTTTCGCCATAGCCATGGAAATCCAGCACCAAGTCCCAGGTGCGGCCGATCGCCGGGCGCAGTACCTCGGCAACGAGTCCCCAGATGGCCGCAGGTTTGAGATGCTTGAGCCCTGTACGGTCAAGTGTCAGCTGCTCATCGAGGCCCTGGAGCCCTTCGA
>JACZXM010000298.1 GCA_022571615.1 Acidobacteriota bacterium
CGCGGCGCTCTCGATCGCCGGCCGCAGCCTCAACCGACTGCAGCGGCGCGCCTGGGCGGGCGGCGATCTCGATGAGCCGAGCGAGGCGGACGAGAGCATTGCCGAGGCCGTCGAGACCGCCTTCGTTGCTCTCGCTCTGGCCCGCCAACTGGCGCTCATTCTGCTGATCGTCCAGGCGACCTTCCTGGTGCAACGAGCCCAGCCCGGCACCAGTCTGGCCGCCGGCGCGGCGGTCGCGGTGGTGCTGTATCTGCTGTTCGACAAGCTGCTGCCGTACATCGCCGTTACGATCCTGGGAGGTTCGCGGGTGCTGCGCATCGGGCGCCCGGTGTTTGCGGCGGAGCGCTTCGTGTTCGGGCCGTTTGCGCGCCTGCTGGGCAAGATGGTAGGCAGGGCGCGGGCCCGCGACCTGGAGTCCGAGCCCGACGCCGAGCGCAGCGACCTGGGTGACTTCATCGATCTTGCCGAGGAGGAGGGGATGGTCACCGAGTCCGAGGAGGCGCTGTTGCGTGGCGTTGCCGACTTCGAGGAGGCGGTCGTGCGCGAGGTCATGACCCCGCGGGTGGATATCATCGCCATCGACTCCGACGCCACGCTCTCGGATCTGCGTAAGGTCATCGCCAAGCACCGCCTCTCGCGCATCCCGGTCATGGAGCGCGACCTCGATCACGTGGTCGGTATCGCCCATCTCAAGGACCTGGTGGCGGCGCTCGAGCAGGACAACGAAGCGGCGCCGATCTCGAGCATCGCGCGGTCCGCCTGGTTCGTGCCCGAGACCAAGCGCGTCAACGAGCTGCTCGACGAGTTCCAGAGCCGCCAGATCCAGCTGGCCATCGTGGTGGACGAGTACGGCGGCACCGCCGGGTTGGTGACGCTAGAGGATGCGGTCGAGGAGATCGTCGGCGAGATCCAGGACGAGGACGAGGTGCCCCCGACGCTCATCGAGCGGCACGACGATCATGTGGTGGCCTCGGGTATGGCGGAGATCGAGGAGCTAGAGGAGGCGCTCGGGGTGACGGTTCCGGAGGGCGACTTCCATACCGTCGGTGGCATGGTCTTCAACCACTTCGGTCACGTCCCCGAGGTCGGCGATCGACTCGATGTCCGGGGGCTGCAGATCGAGGTGCTCGAGGCCGACGAGCGCCGCATCCACCGGGTTCGGATAAGCTCTCGGTAGCGATGTTCGATACCCGAGGTGAGTCATGGTCGAGGCGACGGAAACGGAACGGGCGCAGCATGGGTTCCGTAGCGGTACCGTGGCGCTGGTCGGCCGCCCTAACGCCGGCAAATCGACGCTCCTGAACCGCCTGATCGGCACCAAGGTGTCGATCGTCTCGGACAAACCCCAGACCACCCGCCATCGCATCCGGGGCATTCTGACCGAGGATCGGGGCCAGGTGGTGTTCGTCGACACCCCGGGGGTGCATCGGCCGCACTACCGCATGAATCGGCGCATGATGAATGTCACCCGGCAGGCGCTCGAGGATGTCGACCTGGTGGCGGCGATGATCGACGCCTCCGAGCCGCTGGGGCGAGGCACCGAGTTCTTGCTGCAGATGCTGCAGCGGGTTTCTGCCCCGGTGATTCTGCTGCTCAACAAGGTCGACCGCATCGCCAAGCCGAAGCTGCTGCCGCTGATCGATCGGTTACGGAAGGTGGACGAGTTTGCGGCTATCATTCCGATCTCGGCCCTCAAGGGGGCTAATAGCGACGCTTTCCTGGAGGTGGTGTTCGAGTATCTGCCGCCGGGGCCGCCGCTGTTTCCCGAGGACGACCTCACCGACCGGTCGGTGCGCTTCATGGCGGCCGAACTGGTACGCGAACAGCTCCTGCACCGCACCCGCGAGGAGCTCCCGTACACCACCGCGGTGACGGTCGATTACTGGAAAGAGCCGCAGGACCCGAAGCGACAAATCGAGATCGCCGCCACCATCTACGTGGAGCGGGACAGCCAGAAGCCGATCGTGATCGGCAAGGGCGGCAAGCTGCTCAAGCAGGTGGGCACCGCGGCCCGCGGTGAAATTGAACGCTTGCTGGGGCAGCGCGTGCACCTGCAGTTGTGGGTCAAGGTTCGGCCCGACTGGCGCCAGAAAGCCCGGATTCTGGACGAGCTGGAGATCACCCTCTGATGCACAGAACGCGGATCAGAACGCTGGTCGATCCGCTGCGGCGTCTGCTGCGGCGCGGCGCCCGTACGCACGCCGCCAACTTGTTGTCCAAGCTCCACGCCGCCGATGTGGCTCGATTGCTGAGCCATCTGGCCGAGGACGAGAGCGAGCAGGTCTTCGCCCTGCTGCTGGCCGAGGAGCCGGGGCGCGCCGGCGAGGTGCTCTCGGAGCTCGAGCCGGCCGCTGCGGTGAGCTACCTGGAAGGTCGCCCCGACGAGGAGGTGGCGCGGATCCTGGCCGAGGTCGGCCCCGACGATGCGGCCGAGATCGTCACCGCACTGCCCGAGGATGTCGCCGCCCGGGTGCTCGATCAGCTCGAGCGCCGCGGCCACGAACAGGTCGAGGATCTGCTCGGGTACGCCGAGGAGACCGCCGGTCGCATCATGAGCACGGAGGTGTTCGCGCTGCGCGAGGAGCTCACCGTGAGCGATGCGATTGATGCGCTGCGCACCTCGGGGGCCGAAGACCTCGAGATGGTCTTCTATCTGTATGTGATCGACGAGCGCGGTCACCTGGTGGGGGTGTGCTCGCTGCGCGACTTGTTGCTGCGCGCCCCGAGCACAGAGCTCGAGAAGCTGATGAGCAGCCGCGTCATCTCGGTCAACGTCGATACCGACCAGGAAGAGGTGGCGCAGCTGGTGGCGCGCTACAACTACCTGGCGCTGCCGGTCGTGGATCACCAGAACAAGCTGGTCGGCATCATCACCGTCGATGACGTCATCGACATCATCCGCGAGGAGGAGACCGAGGACATCCTGCTGATGGCCGGCGTCGGCGAGGATGAGGAGAAGGTCCTCACCGCACCCCTGTGGCGCAACGCCCTGCTGCGGTTGCCGTGGCTGCTGGCGGCCTGGATCGGCGGCGTGCTGGCCTCCCAGATCCTGTCGCATTACCAGGGAATGCTCAGCGAGATGGTGTCGCTGGCGTTCTTCATCCCGATCATCAACGGCATGGGTGGCAACGTCGGCACCCAGGCGTCGACCATCGTCGTGCGCGGCATGGCCACCGGCAGGCTGCCCGCCGGCCAGACCTTCACCCAGGTGCTGCGCGAGCTGCGCGTGGCGTTGGTTCTGGGCCTGCTGTTCGGTGTCCTGCTCGGCGGCACGGTCTACTTTCTCAATCCCTCTATCCCCGAGCTCGGCATCACGGTGGGCCTGGCGCTGGTGGTCTCGATGATCCTGGCGGCGACCGTGGGCTCGCTGATGCCCGTGGTGCTGCGCAACTTTGGGGTGGACCCGGCGATCGCGACCGGCCCGTTCGTGACCACTTCCATCGACGTGCTGGGAATCACCGCCTACTTCGCCATCGCCAGCCTGCTGGTTTTCCGGTAGCGGCGGTGGCGCTCCGGCAGGCAACCGCGTACGCGCTCCGCACCCGTCCGCTCGGCGAGGCCGACCTGATCGTCGAGTTGTTCACCCGCGAGCGCGGTCGGATCCGCGGCGTGGCGCGCTCGGCGCGCCGCATCAAGAGCCGATTCGGCAGCGCTTTCGAGCCCTTCACGCTTTCTCGCATGGTGTATTTCCAGCGCGACAAGGACGATCTGGGCCGCATTTCCTCGTGCGAGATCGAGCGCTCGTACTTCGAGACCCTCGCCGGATTGGAGGAAGCGGCCGCGGCCGCCTACATGGCCGAGCTGGTAATGGGTTTCTCTCCTGAACACGATCCCTCCGAGCCGCTCTTTCGCCTCATCGGCGCCACCCTGGGGGGCATCGAGGCGGGCATGCCGATCGAGCTGGTACTGCGCTACTTCGAGCTCTGGGTGCTGCGCTTGGCGGGTCTGCTGCCCGGCCTGGGCACCTGCGGCCACTGTGGCCGATCGATGGGTAACGATGCATGGCTTGCCGACACCAGCCTGGAGTTCATCTGCGGCCGCTCCTGCGGCGACACCATTGGCCGCCGCCGGCTCAACCCCGGAGCGCGCCAGCTGATGCTCTCGATGCTGCGCCATAGCCCCGCCCAGCTCGTCGCGGACCAGGAGCCCACTCCGCAGGCGGTGGGAGCCCTCGGCAGCATCACCGAGATGCTGGTGTGCGGGCATCTCGATCGCATGCCCCGGTCGCTGCGCTACATGCGCCAACTCAAGCGCCACCTGCGGGCCGGGTAGGCTCGCTATATGATCGGGCGATGAGTCGCATTCGGGTGCTCGATTCGGCGGTCATCGACCGCATCGCCGCCGGCGAGGTGGTCGAGCGCCCCGCCTCGGTGGTCAAGGAGCTGATCGAGAACGCGCTCGATGCTGCCGCCACCCGCATCGAGGTTCGGGTTCAGGGTGGCGGGCGCGTGCTGATCGAGGTCAGCGACGATGGCCACGGCATGGCCCCTGAGGATGCCGGCATGGCGTTCACCCAGCACGCCACCAGTAAGATCGGCACCGTTGAAGACCTTGATCGCATCGAAACCCTCGGGTTCCGCGGCGAGGCCCTGGCAAGCATCGCCGCGGTTGCACGGGTCGAGTTGGTGACCGGCACCGGCGAGGGCGCCGGAGTTCAGGTGCGGCTCGAGGGTGCGGGT
>JACZXM010000299.1 GCA_022571615.1 Acidobacteriota bacterium
GGTCGCGACAGGTACCGATCGGCTCGCTGCGTGAGGGCGAGGCGGCGTGTGTGCTCGGGGAAGTGCGAAGCTGCCGGCGGGTTCCTGGACCCCGGCGTCGGACCCGGGTGGAGGTCCAGCTCGAGGACGCGAGCGGCACCGTGACCGCCATCTGGTTCAACCAACCCTACCTCGCCGACCGCTTCCAGCGCGGGGCCCGATTGTTGCTGTACGGGCGGCCGACCTGTTACCGGGATCGGGTGCAGTTGGTCAACCCGGTGCACGCGGTGGTAGGTAGCGAGCCGGATGGCGAGGACAGCCTGCACATCGGGCGCTTGGTGCCGGTGTACCGGCGGGTGGGGCCTCTGGGACCCGCGCTGTTGCGCCGACTGGTGGCAACGGCTCTCGAATTGCTGGGTCCGATCGAGGACAGCTTGCCGAAAGCGGCACGGGCCGCTACCGGGCTGCTGGACCGCTGCATTGCGCTGCGACAGGTGCACATGCCGGCGTCCGGTTCCGACCTTCAGCGTTACGGAGCGGGCCGCTCGGCGGCCCACCGGCGGTTGGTGCTCGAGGAGTTCATCGCGTTTCAGACAGCGCTGGCGATGCAGCGCCAGCAGGCGCGTCAAGAGCCTGGGATCAGGCGCCAGGTTTCCGAGCAGCTGCGACAGAAGGTGATCGCTACGCTTCCGTTCGAGCTCACCGGAGCCCAGCGTGGCTGTCTGCGCGAGATCTTCGCTGACCTGGAGGCGCCGCGCGCCATGCACCGGTTGCTGCAGGGCGACGTGGGCTCGGGCAAGACCGCTGTTGCCGCCTGTGCCATGCTGGTCGTGGCGCTCGGTGGCGAGCAGGTCGCGTTGCTGGCGCCCACCGGGATCCTGGCCGAGCAACAGACAAGGACATTGACCCCCTGGGCTCGTGCACTGGGGCTGGGCGTGGAGTTGTTGACCGGAGCGACGCCGCGGCCACAGCGGAGGGACATCCTGGCACGGCTGAAACGCGGCGGGTCACGGATCCTGGTGGGGACCCACGCGTTGCTGGAGCCTGCGGTGCGGTTCGATCGTCTCGGCCTGGTGGTGATCGACGAGCAGCATCGGTTCGGGGTCGGACAGCGCGCTGCGCTGCGCGCCAAGGGAAGAGAAGGGACACGCCATCCGGACTTGCTGGTCATGACGGCGACACCGATCCCGCGCAGTCTGGCGTTGACGCTGTACGGCGACTTGGAAGTGAGCACCATCGACCAGATGCCCCCTGGTCGGACGCCGGTGGCGACGCGCGTCTTCAGCGCCCGAAAGTGGCCGGCTCTGCTCGATGCGCTGGGGCGCGCGCTGGACGAGGGACAGCAGGCGTTCGTGGTCTCGCCGCGAATCGAGGAGGCGGAGGGCTCGCTGTCCTCGGCGACTCAGATCTGGGATGAGCTCAGCGAGCGGTTCCCAGGGGTCCAGATCGCGCTCTTGCACGGGGGCCTCGATGCGACCGCCAAGTCGCACGCCATGCACCGCTTCGTGAGCGGTCGGGCACGCGTGCTGGTGGCCACAAGCGTGATAGAGGTCGGGGTCGACGTGCCCGCGGCGACGCTGATGATCATCCACAACGCCGAGCGCTTCGGACTTGCCCAGCTGCATCAGCTTCGCGGCCGAGTGGGTCGAGGAGGTGGCGACGCCCATTGCTGGTTGGTGGCGCACGAGCCGCAAACCGCCGCCGCCAGAGCCCGGCTGCAAACCCTGAGACGGACCGCCGACGGCTTTCGCATCGCCGAGGAGGATCTGCGGCTTCGCGGGCCCGGCGAGGTGCTCGGTACGCAGCAGGCGGGGAGCTTCGGACTGCGGGTGGGGGATCCGTTCGCCCATCCGGACTGGCTGCTTGAGGCGCGCGAGATTGCCGGCCGCATCGTTGCCTCGCGGGAGCCCGACGCGGTTGCCTATCGCGACGCCCTGCGCCGAAGCTGGAAGACCAGGATGGAGCTCGCCAGGGCGGGCTGAGGAGGTGCTGCGGTGCGAGTGATCGCCGGGATTGCGGGCGGGACAAGGTTGCAGGTGCCGCGCGTTCGCGGGCTGCGGCCGACGGGAGATCGGCAGCGCGAAACACTGTTCAACGTCATCGGCGCGAAGCTTCCGGGCGCGCGGGTGCTGGACCTGTTCGCTGGTAGCGGTGCCCTGGGCATCGAGGCGCTCAGCCGTGGCGCCGACTCGGCGGTGTTCGTGGAGCGCAACGCGGCCGCGGCCCGGGTCCTGGTCGGCAACCTGGAGAGATGCTGGTTCGGCGAACGGGGTCGCGTGTTGCGCTGCAACTGGCGCCAGGGCCTGGCCCGCTTGGGGCGCCAGGGCGCGCGGTTCGATTGGGTGCTGCTGGATCCTCCCTACGAGTCCGGGCTCGCCGAAGCGTGCCTGCGGCTGCTGCCCGAGAGCGATCTGCTGGCGGCCGATGCAAGGGTGGTGGTGGAGATTCGGCGTGGTAAACAGCTGTACTGGCCAGCCTCGCTGGCGTGTGAGCGGGAGCTGAGGGTGGGGGACACCGCGTTCCTGCTCGCCCGGTGCGTGGCTGAGGTGACGGCCTGCTAAAGTCTCGCCAGCCTGTCCTCGAATGGGGTGAGACCGGTGCATACAGCAGCCATCTATCCCGGGTCCTTCGATCCCGCTACCAACGGGCATCTCGATATCATTCGACGATGTCGTCGCATTTTCCCGCGCTTGGTCGTGGCCATCTTGGACAACCCGCGCAAGCAGCCGCTGTTCAGCCTCCAGGAGCGCATCGAGATGCTGGAGGCGCTGTTGCAAGACGATCCGTTGATCGAGGTCCTAGCGTTCGACGGGCTGCTGGTCAACGTCGCCCGCGAGCACGACGTCAGGGTGATCATCCGTGGGCTGCGGGCGATCAGCGATTTCGAGTATGAGTTCCAGATGGCAATGATGAATCGCTACCTGGAGGGCAGCATCGAGACCCTGTTCATGGTCCCCGACCAGGCCTATACGTATCTGTCATCCAGCCTGATCAAAGAAATCTACAGCCTCGGTGCTTCCGTGCAGGGAATGGTGCCGGAGCTGGTTGCGGAGCGGTTGCGTGAGCTCTCGAAACGTTGAAGAAGTAGAGACGATGGCGCTGAGCCACCGCGTCGAACGCATCGCGGCCTCGGCCACGATGGCAGCCGGCGACAAGGCGAGGCGCCTGCGTAGCCAGGGGATCGAGGTTTTCGACCTCGGGCCCGGGCAACCGGACTTCGATACCCCGGAGCACATCCGCGAAGCCGGCATTCGGGCGATTCGAGAGGGCAGAACACGGTACACCGCCACTGCGGGGATACCCGAGCTTCGAGCCGCGGTCGCCGATCTGTACTCGCTACGCGAGGGCGTCCCCTACCGCGCCGAGGAAACGATCATCACTTGCGGCGGCAAGCAGGGGCTGCACAACGTCCTGATGGCGTTGGTGAACCCCGGCGATGAGGTCGTCGTGCCGTCGCCCTACTGGGTCAGCTTTCCGGAGATGGTTCGACTCGCCGGTGGGGAGCCGGTGGTCGTGGAGACCGACGAGGCCGATCGTTTCGAGCTGCGCGCGGATGCGATCGCAGCGGCCTGCACCGAGCGCACCCGTGTGATTGTGGTCAACACCCCGAGCAACCCGACCGGGGCGGTGGTGGCGCGCGCCGAGATGGAGGCTCTGGCGCAGCTGGCGCTCGAGCGTGGCATCTGTCTGCTGCTTGACGAGTGCTACGCCAGGCTGGTGTACGAAGATGTTCCGCACCTGACACCGCTGTGCGTGGGCCCCGAGGCCAAGAGCGTCACCGTCCTGTGCGGCTCCTGCTCCAAGACCTATGCGATGACCGGTTGGCGTGTCGGATATGTCGCCGGGCCGCGGCATCTGATCGACCCGATGGGGCGCATGCAAGGGCACACGACGTCGAACGCGTGCTCGGTGAGCCAGCACGCGGCGCTCGCCGCCTTGACCGGTGACCAGACTCCGGTGCACGAGATGCGTGCACAGTTCGCGGAGCGGCGCGCGCGGCTGCTGCCGCGGCTCCAGGCGCTGCCCGGCGTGCGTTGCGTGGAGCCGCGTGGTGCCTTCTATTTCTTTCCCAACGTCGAGGCATTGCTCGGTGAGCATCTGCCGACCTCGACGGACCTGGCATCGCATCTGATCGATACCGCCCACGTGGTGACGGTCGCGGGGTCCGCGTTCGGCCGCGACGGCTACCTGCGGTTGTCCTACGCGGCCTCGATGGAGGTACTCGAGGAGGCCCTCGATCGGCTCGATAGGGCCTTCGGGGAGCTTCTCGATCGGAGTTAGCAGCCCACCCCACTTCTCTGCCACGGACTGCTAATTGGTGCCTGCCGCGACGTGCCGGCGCGGAGGCTCACGCCGGCCGGTCAGCCGATGCTACTGTGAACGACATGAGCACCCTTACCCAGACCGAAAGATTCCGGCTGCGGTCCGAGTTTGCCCCCGAGGGCGACCAGCCGGCAGCGATCGAGCAGTTGTGCCGTGGGCTGCGCGCGGGCGATCGCCATCAGGTATTGCTCGGGGTCACGGGGTCCGGCAAGACCTTCACCATGGCGCAGGTCATCGACCAACTGCAGCGGCCGGCGTTGGTGATTGCCCACAACAAGACGCTGGCCGCGCAGCTGTACCAGGAGTTCAGGGACTTTTTCCCCGACAACGCGGTCGAGTATTTCGTCTCCTACTAC
>JACZXM010000300.1 GCA_022571615.1 Acidobacteriota bacterium
GGTAGGCGACGGTATACCTTCACCCGCAAGCTCACCGGCGGATGTTCGCCTCGGTTTTCCAACGCCCGCGCGAGTTGCTTCGATGAAACGAATCCTGCCGTTCCTGTCCGTGGCCGTCATCGGCGGCGCCGCGGCGATACTGGTTCCCGCGCTGGTGGCGCCCCAGGTGTTCGTCGGCTCGATATTCCGCGGCATCGTGGAACGGCCCTCAGTCTGGGCGTTCCAGGGCCTCTTCGTCGTCGGCTTCATGTTGGCGGTGTTCGGCAAGCTCCAGTGGCTGGACTTGCCGCTCGTGGCGACCGCCATGGTTGCGTTGTTTCCCATGAAAGCAGGAATCGAACTTGCCACCGGCTCGATAGCGATTGCCTGGCCGCGCGAGTTCTATCTCTACGCCGCATGGCTGATCCCGGCTCTCGCCGGCCTGGCTACTGGACAGACCATCCGATCGGTGCAGAAGCGGGCGCGCGAGCTGGAACAGCGTCGCCGCAAACGACCCGCGAAGCGCAAGCCGAAGCGGCGCAAGAAGCGCTAGCAGGACGTGTGTCGTTAGGCTTCGAGTTGGTTTATATTCGCGCAGGCTATCGCCTGATCTGACGGCGCCCGACGGCGCCGCAACCGGAGTTTGGACGTGCTCGCATTTCTTGCCGATCCCGCCTTCTGGGCGGCGCTCTTCTCGGTGACGTTGATTCAGGTCGCGCTCGGCGCCGACAACCTCATCATCATCACGATCCTGGCGAACAAGCTGCCTGGGCAGCAGCGTCCCAAGGCCATCCGGGCGGGCCTGATTCTGGCGATGGTCTTTCGCCTCGTTCTGCTCGCCGGCGTTAGCTACATCCTGAGGCTGGCGATCGCGCCGTTCTGGCATCTCGCGGCGCCGCTGCCGTTCGGCGGCTCGATCACCGCGGCGTTCTCCGGCAAGGCCGTCGTCCTCATGCTCGGTGGGCTGGTTCTGATCTGGAAGGGCATCAAAGAGCTACGCGTCAAAGCGAAGGGGGTCGAGCACGAGATGGAGCGGACAGACAAGTTCGCGGAGGTCGTGGCCGTTATTGTCGCCATGAACCTGCTGTTCTCCGTCGACTCGATTCTCACCGTCGTCGGGATGACGAGCTCCTATCCAGTGATGTTCGGGTCTGTGGTCATCTCTGTGGTGATGATGCTGGCGTTTGCCCGCCCGATCTCCAACTTCATCGCCAAGAACCCGGACTTCGAGATTCTCGGGCTGTTCGTGCTGCTCCTCATCGGCTTCGTGCTGTTCCTGGAGGGCGGCCACGTTGCCCACCTGGTGGTGAACGGCACCGACTTCCCGTATATCCCGCAGTGGATCGTCATCTTCATCCTGATGCTGATGTTCGCGGTGGACCTGTACCAGAACTGGTGGGAGCGCAGGACGAAGATGGAGCCGGTACGCCTTCATCATCGCGAGAAGTAGCGCGCGCTGAGCTTTGCCGGCGCCCAGCCGACGGTGGGCGCTGGGACGGACACCCCGGCACGCCAAAACGGTCTGCTGTTCAAGGCGCCTGGCAGCTGATGTGCCTAACCGTCGCGCAGCGCGGTCACCGGGTCGGTGCGTGCTGCGCGACGGGCGGGAAGGAAGCCCGCGAAAAGCGCCACCGCCAGGAGCACGGCCGGCATGGCGCTGTAGGTTACGGGATCGGTCGTGCCGACCCCGTACAGTTGCGACGTCATCAACCGGGTAACCAGCAGTGCCCCCGCCATGCCACAGGCCAGACCGGCCAGCGTCATGCCAATCCCGCGGCGAACCTCCTCGAAGAGAACCCTGCCCGGGAGCGCGCCAAGGGCCAGCCGCAGGCCAATCTCCGCCCGTCGTTGGCCTACCGAGTACGAGATCACGCCGTAGATCCCGAGCGACGCGAGGAGCAGGGCGATGCCGGCGAAAGCGGCCAGCATGCTCATGAAGAACCGTCGCGACGAATTCGCGCGATCCACCAGCCGCTCCATCGGCCGGAAGTCGGAGAAGGGGATCTGCGGATCGACCTCACGCACGGCAGTGCGAATCTGACCCATCATGGCGAGCGGATCGCCGGTGGTGCGCACCACCAGACTGACTCCGCGCGTCGAGCGCTGCGGCAGCGCGAAGTACATCTCGAGCCCGGCCTCCTCATCCATGCGATTGTGCCGCACGTCGCTGACTACGCCGACGACGCGAAAGTCGCCAGCATAAATCGTCGCCATCTTGCCGATGGCTTCTTCTCCTGGCCAGAGGGCAGCCGCAGCCGTTTGGTTGAGAATCACGACGGGCTCGGTGTCTGCGTCGTCGTCTGGGCTGAAGGGGCGTCCCGCTTGCAGTGAGATGCCCATAGCATCGAAATAGCCTTCGCTGACGAGTCGGACGAAAGCCGTGTGAATGTCATCGGTGGCTTCCTCGTCGGTACGCCACACACCCCAACTGCGGTTGCCGTCCAAGGGAAGGTTGTCCGACAGAGCCGCGCCATCGACGCCAGGGACGTTCCGCACTTGTGTCACCAGTTGCCGGTAGAACTCGTCCACGGCCTCCTGATTCTCGTAGCGGCTGCCAGCGTTGATCTGGACACTGGCGCTGTGGGCCGGCTCGAAGCCCAGATCAACGTCGAGGATCTGGCCGAAGCTCCGCATCAACAGCCCCGCGCCGATCAGCAGGGTGCAGGCGAGCGCGACCTCGGCGATGACCAGCGAGGAGCGAGTCCACGTCTGCATGCGATCACCGATTGCGCCACGTCCGGATTGGCCGAGATGAGCGAAGGGGTCTCGCCGAGAAACCTGCAGCGCGGGCACGGCACCCATGATGAGCGCGACGGCGAAGGTCGCCAGCGCGGCGAGAGCGAGCGCGGTGCCATCGATCCGGGCGCGTTCCAACATCGGCATCACGACAACCTGAGAGGCCACGATTACGCGCATCGCGGCAAAGGCCAGCGCCAGGCCGCCCGCCAGGCCGAGCAGTGCGAGGGCCAGGCTCTCGGTGAGCAACTGTCTGACCAGCCGACCCGTGCCGGCGCCGAGAGCGGCGCGGACTGCCAGTTCGCGCCGCCGCGACACTCCCCGCACGAGCACCAAGTTGGAAAGGTTGGCGCAGACGATCAGCAGCACCATTCCGACGGCGCCCCACAGTAGCCACAATGCGTTGCGCACTGTCTTGCTGACGTGTTCGTGCAGTGGGCTGAGGAAGGCCGCGAAGGTCCACCCCTCGAGTTCGGGTCGCTCCTCCCCCAGGCGACTGTTGATGGCGTCAAGCTCGGCCTGGGCGGCGACGAGCGAGGCGCCCCGTCCCAGCCGGCCGACCACCGACAACGTGTTGCCCGAGCCGTCCATGTTGTCGAGGATCGCCGGCAGGAAGAGATCGACCTGGTAGCCGGGAGCGAATATCGATCCGAAGTTGAAATCTTGCGGGGTGACACCCACCACGGTCCACGCCTGGTCATTGAGGATCACCGATCGGCCGATCATGCCGGGGTCACCCTCGAACCGCCGTTGCCAGAGTCCGTAACTCAGGATCACCGCCGGCGGCCCCTCGGGCACGACTTCCTCGGATGCGAAGAAACGGCCTACGTGCGGATCCACTCCCAGAAGCGGGAACAAGTTGTCGGTCACTCTCACGCCCACCAGCCGTTCCGGTTCGCCGTCGCCCGTGAGCGCCCAACTGGCGCGGGTGAAGAACGGACTGTAGGCGGCCATGTCCGCGAACAGTCCGCTGCTGTCTCGCCACTCGCGATAGACGAGAACCCTAGACGCCAGCTTCGAAGGATTGGTGCCGCCGGGGTTGCCGGCATCGCCGTTCTCGATCCACACCAGCTGATCGGGCTGTGTGAACGGAAGCGGTCGCAGGAGCAGGGCGTCCACGATGCTGAAGACGGTGGCGTTCGCACCGATGCCCAAAGCCAGTATCAGGACGGCCACGGTGGTGAAACCGTAGTCGCGACGTAGCGTACGGAAGGCGTACCTGAGGTCCTGCAAGAAGCTCTCGAGTGTCGGCAGACCGCGCGCGTCCCGATGGAGCTCGTGTGCCACGCCGAGGTTGCCCACGGCGATGCGGGCCGCGCGCCGCGCCTCCTGCCGGCTCATTCCGGCGGCGACGTTGTCGTCGGTCAGCATGTCGACGTGGGCGGCCAACTCCTCCTGCAGTTCGTCATCGAGGCGTCGCTTGCGAACGACCGCCATCAACTTCCGCGCCCATCTCATGGGCCCGACTCCTGCGGTCCGAGCATCGTCTCGATGACGCCGGCCAGCCGCCACCAGGCCTCGGAGTCTCGGGCCAGCTTCTTGTGCCCCGCGGCACTGATCTCGTAGAACTTGGCGCGGCGGTTGTTGTCTGACACACCCCACTGCGCGCTGATCCGCCGCTGCTGCTGCAGCCGCACCAGGGAGGCGTAGATGGTCCCTTGGTTGAGCATCACCTGATTGCCGCTCACCTGTTCGATGCGGCGGGCGATGCCGTAGCCGTGCTGCGGCCCCATGGCCTGCAGCGTGCGAAGCACCATGAGGTCCAACGTCCCGGGCAGCAGATCGATTTTCTTCGTCATGAATCCTGTTCCTGTGGGATAGCCACAGGAACGATAGCATGATGCTCTATCATGTGCCGGCGCTGCCGGCTGACCGGCTTGCGGACGCAGCTGGCGACCGGAGGTTTCGTC
>JACZXM010000301.1 GCA_022571615.1 Acidobacteriota bacterium
CCTGTATGCGGGCCGCCAGCGCCAGCGCCTGGCCCTCGCCGGCGGTAGGGCCAACGATCTGGAGCCCGACCGGCAGGCTGTCGGCGTCAAGCCCGGCGGGAACCGAGGCCACAGGCAGGCCGGCGAGGCTGAGCAGGAACGTGGGGGCGACCCAGTCGATGTAGGTCGCCATCTTCTTGCCGGCGATGGTCTCCGGGTGGCTTTGGTCCACCCGGAATGGTGGCACCGCCATGGTCGGGGTGAGCAGATAGTCGAAGCGCTTGAACAACATGCGAAACTGCTCCCAAACCCGGCCGCGGTCGCGCTCGGCAGACGCGAAGTCGACGGTCTGCAGCTTCAGACCAGCCTCGATGTTGCCACGCAGGTTGTCGCCCAACTCGTCCCGGCGATCCAGCCGGCTCTGCTGCTGCGCCACCATCCAGTAACCGCGCAGGGTCAGAAACGCCTCGCGTGCCCACGACAGATCGAAGTCGATTTCCTGCACGCTCGCCCCGGCTCCAGCCAGCGCCTCGATCGTCTGGCGGCAAACCCGTTCGATGTCGGCATCCACCCCGATCCGGGCGATGTCCGAGCAATAGGCGATCCGCATCCCTTGCACGGGGACGTTGTCGACGGTCTCGAGAAAATCGCGAAAGTCCACCGACTGGCCCACGGGTGCCAGCGGGCTGGAGCCGGCCACAGCCTGCAATGCGAGTGCAATGTCCTCTGCCCGGCGCCCCATCAGACCCGTCACCTGCAGCGTGTCCCACGGGTACTGTGACGGCCATGTCGGCACCAGTCCCGGAGTCGGTCGCAGCCCGACCACACCGCAAAACGACGCCGGGATCCGCAGCGACCCACCCAGGTCGGTGCCCTCGGCCAGGGCGATCAGACCGGCGGCAAGAGCGGCTGCTCCGCCGCCGGTCGAGCCACCGGGCGAGAGCCCCAGGTCCCATGGATTGCGCGTCACCCCGAACACCTCGTTGAAGGTATGGCCGCCGGTGGCGAACTCCGGGGTGTTGGTCTTGCCCACGATGATGGCGCCGGCATCGCGCAGCCGCTGCACCATCACGGCGTCGACCTCAGCCACGTTGTCAGCGTACAGCGGGCAGCCGTACGTATGACGCAGGCCAGCCACCGGCGTCACGTCCTTGATCCCCACCGGCAGCCCGCACAGCGGTCCAGGTTCGCCCCCCGCCACCAGGCGCGCCTCCAGATCCCGGGCCTGATCGAGCGCGCTAGGTGCCATCGTGACCAGCGCGTTGAGCCGCGGGTTGAACCGCTCGATGCGATCCAAGTAGGCACCCATCACCTCGGTCGGCGACAGCTCACCTGCCGCCACGCGGCTCTGCGTTTGCCGCGCCCCGAGCTGGGTGATCTCATTGTTACTCATGCTCTCGCGCTCCGGTTCGATGCCCGCCGATGACTGAGTCACCAGCTTGCCTGAGCGTAGCAACCCGTAGCAGAAAGTGGCGTGGGTCGCGCCACTCCTGCCACGCGCTGCTACTCCTCCACGAACGCGATGGCTCGGCAGAACGCTGCCTCGCCGCCCTTGAACAACCAGGGGAACACCCCGAGCGTAAGACGCCGGTTCTGCAGGTCGGGGTGGTTGATGTCACCCCCGAGGTTCTCGACGTGCATGCAGTGGTGCCGGAACAGGGCGTTGTGCGTGAGCTGGTAGTCGTCGTCGGGGAACAGCTTGGCCACGCCCTCGGGACCGCCGAACTTGTCCTCGCACTGTTTGCGGACCCGGTCGCAGTGCCCGAACATGCCCTTGCCCAGGAACCGTCCGATCGGCAGGTTCATCGGGTGGTCGGTGGAGATCGCGTCCAGGCCCCAGATATGGATCTTCTTGTCCAGCAGCCAAGGGACGAGATCCGGGTGGGCGCCCGGGTGGCGGTGAATGTACTTCTCCTCGTCGGGCTCGGAGCCGAACTGGGCGTGTTTCTCGAACCCAGTGTGCAGCAACAGAATGTCGCCTTCCCGCACCTCCACCCGCGACTCGATCATCTCGGGTGTGTACACGTCGAGCTCCTCGAGCTCGTCGGACAGATCCACGATCACCCCGTCGCCGTATAACCAGTCGAGCGGAATCTCGTCGATCGTCATGCCACCGGTCACGAAGTGGCGCGGGGCGTCCAGATGGGTGCCTATGTGGTTGGATGTCTGAATGTACTGCGCGTTGACTCCGTGCTCGGCCTTGCGCTTGATGTACTTAACCTCGAACGGCGGGTAATAGGGCCAGAAGGACACTTCCTGGTTCAGGGGCTGGGACAGATCGTACGGCTTCATGGTTCCTCTCTAGCAGGTCGCGGTGGAATTGTGATGGCTCCGGTTCATTACGGAACGTCCTCGGCGCTGGCATCGATCGGCACCGGGTGCTCGGTGGCAAACGGCCTGCGCATGAGGAACAGGTAGATGACGAAACTGGTGATCGCGGCGGAGAACCAGGCTCCGTCGAACAGAAAATGCAGTGCGGGCACTAGCTTGCCCGAGAGCGCCACCGCGATGCCCGCGGCCAGCGCCGCCATGGCGTGCCAGTTGACTCCATCGCCGTAAGTGTACGCCCCTTCGGGCCGGTACAGGTCGCGCAGCTGAAGCCGCGTGCGCCGAATGAACACGTAGTCGCAGATCATCACGCCGCCCACCGCACCCAGCAGTCCCGAATAGCTGATCAGCCAGCCCTGGTACATGTCCAGGAGCTTCCAGGGCAGGATCACGATCCCGACCCCCCCGGCGATCAGTCCGCCCATCCGGAAGCTGATGCGGCGCGGCGCCAGCGCCGAGATGCTGTTGGCGGGTGCCACCACGTTGGCGGCGATATTGGTGCTCAGGGTGGCGATCACCAGCACCAGCATGGCCGCCACACCGAGCAGCGGGCTAGCGGTCTCCTCGGTCAGTCGCGCCACCAGCTCGACCGGGTTCCAGATCGCCTCACCGTACAGGATCACCGTGGCGCTGGTAACCGCGACACCGATGAACGCAAACAGCGGCATGGTGGTCAGCAGGCCGATCGCCTGCCCTGCGATCTGATCGCGCTGGCTGCGAGCGTAGCGCGTGAAGTCCGGGATGTTGAGCGACAGCGTTGCCCAGTAGCCGACCATCGCGGTGAGCCAGGGCATGAAGAAGCCGAAGAACCAGACCAGCGGCGTCCGTTCAGGGGCGGCCGCCGCCAGCTCGTCGGATCGAGCCAGGATGGTGCCGATCCCGCCGACTGCACCGGCAGCCCACCACAACAACAGCAGACCGGCGAGGATCAGAAACGGTGCGGTGATCGTCTCGAGCCATTTGATCGACTCGGTGCCGGCGTACACGAAGTAGATGTTGATGGCCCAGAAGATCAGAAACGCCAGGTACGCCGGCAGGCCGTGGCCCATGAAGCTCCAGCCTCCACCGAGCTCGGCCCAGCCATCCCAGAGGATTCCCAGAATAACATTGATCGCGCTGCCCCCGATCCAGGTCTGGATGCCGAACCAGCCGCAGGCCACCACCGAGCGCAGCAACGAGGGCACGTGGGCGCCGCGGGTCCCGAAGGCGGCTCGCGCGTAGGCCGGGAACGGGATGCCGTACTTGGTGCCGGCGTGCCCGTTGACCGCCAGCGGCACCAGCACGATGGCGTTGCCGAGCAGGATGGTCAACAGCGCCGTTCTCCACGACATGCCAGCCATGATCATGCTGGAGGCCAGCATGTAGGTGGGAATGCAGACGCTCATGCCCACCCACAGGGCGGCGATATTCCACATCCCCCAGGTGCGTGCCGCCAGCGGCGTGGGGGCGAGATCGGCGTTGACCAGCTCGGAGGGTGCCAACGGGCGTTGCAGCTCGACCGGCGGCTCATCCAGCAGCTGGCGCAAACGCACGCTTAGTACTCCAGCGTTGCCACGGCACGATCCCGCGCCCGGCGCAGCACCCGGCCAATCAGAACCCGGGCCAGATGGCGACGGAACGCCGCCGAGGCGTGGATGTCGGTCGGTGGGTCGATGTCGGCCTCGGCGGCGACACGCGCCGCCTCCTCGATCAGCGCCTCGGTCAGCTCGTTGCCGCGCAGCACCGCGCTGCCCTCGGTGGCCAGCGTCGGGCCGTCACCCACCGACAGCAAACCGATCCGTGCTTCCTCGCAACACCCATCGGGGCTCAGCGTGACGCTGACCGCCACGCCAACGAGCGCGAAGTCACCGTGCCGGCGGGCCAGCTCGTCGAACGCCACCCCGGTGCGGGCCGGCAGCGGAGGGATCACCACCTCGGTGAGCAGCTCGCCGGGTTCGATAACGGTGGTCAACAGGCCGAGAAAGAAATTACCCGCCTCGACGTCACGTTCCCCCTCAGGGCCGCGGACACGGAACCGCGCCCCCAGCGTCAACGCCACCGCCGGCAGCTCGGCGGCGGGATCGGCGTGTGCCATGCTGCCACCAAAAGTGCCCCGGGTGCGGATCTGCGGGTGCGCGATGTGCGGCATGGTCTCGTGCACCAGGGCAGCGCGCTCGGCCACCAGCGGATCGAGCTCGATGGCTCGCTGGCGGGTCATGGCGCCGATCCGAACCCCACCCTCGTCGGTGGGCTTCACGTAGGCCAGCTCCACGATCCGATTCAGGTCCACCAGCACCGCCGGCTGTGCCAGCCGGAAGTTCATCGTCGGAATCAG
>JACZXM010000302.1 GCA_022571615.1 Acidobacteriota bacterium
ACCGTGCGCTGGTCACAGGCTAGCAGGCCGATCGGTTTGCCGGTCCGCGCGGACCGGCGATGGATGCGGCCGGCAGCTCCGAGCGCGATCAGAGGCGGCGCCATAGCTTGAGGATCGTCGCCGTTGCACCGACGGTAACGAGCGCCAGAAGGCTGGCAAGCCCAGTCTCCCCGTACAGGAAGTAACCGGTGGCAAACAGCGCCGAGTAGACGGCAAGAGTGGCGAGCGACATGCACGCCAGCGCTATCGGAAGGTCCCCGGAGCCGGTAGCCGTGGCCTCGAGCGGCACCCCGTCGGCGGCTGCTCGGCGCAGCACGGCGGCCCAGCCGGGTCCGCGCGGCCCGATCTTGCGGTAGAAGGAACGCAGCGTGCCCTCGTCGGTGGGAGTCGTTGCCAGAGCCACGCCCACCCACGCGGTGGTGGTGATCGCCACGCCGGCTACTAGCTGTACGGTTGGATCAAGGGTGGCTCCCGTCAGCCTCGGATGCAGCAGCTGGAAGTACACCGCGATCACAAACGACACCGACATCGCGGTGATCTCGCTGACCGCGTTGATACGCCACCAGAACCATCGCAGGATGAACAACAGGCCGGTTCCGGCCCCTATCTGAAGCAGGATCTGAAACGCCTGCAGCGCGTTGCTCAGCAGCAGCGACACGAGACAGGCGACGAGCATCAGCGCCGCCGTGGACACCCGGCCGACGCGAACGAGCTGGCGCTCGTCGGCATCGGGATTCAAGAACCGGCGATAGAAATCGTTGACGATGTACGAGGCGCCCCAATTCAAGTGGGTCGAGATCGTCGACATGTAGGCCGCCACCAGCGATGCGACCACCAGACCGAGCAGGCCTGCCGGCAGGAACGTCAGCATCGCCGGATACGCCAGGTCGTTTTGCACCACCGCCGGATCGACGTCCGGGAAGGCGCGTCGCAGCGACTCGAGGTCCGGAAAGACCACCACCGAGGCCAGGGCCACCAGGATCCAGGGCCATGGTCGCAGCGCGTAATGGGCGACGTTGAACAGCAGCGTGGCCCCCTGGGCGTGCGACTCGTTCTTGGCCGCCAGCATCCGCTGGGCGATGTAGCCACCACCGCCGGGCTCGGCTCCCGGGTACCAGGTGGCCCACCACTGGATCGCCAGCGGCACGATGAAGATCGTCCACAGTAGCGAGTGGTCAGAGAAGTCCGGAAGGATCGAGAGCTTCGGAATCACGGCCGGATTCGACAGCAGCCCTGCCAGACCGCCGACTTCTGGGCGCGCCAGCGCGTACCAGGCGGCAGTGACGGAGCCGAACATCGCGACCCCGAACTGCAGGAAATCGGTGATGATGACCCCGGTAAGGCCACCCATCATCGAGTACACGACGGTCACGGTGCCAGCGATCAGCACGGTGGTGGCCGGCGACAACCCCAGCATCACGCCGCCGATCTTGATCGCGGCCAACGTCACCGAGGCCATGATCATGACGTTGAAGAACACCCCCAGGTACAGGGCGCGAAACCCGCGCAGGAACGCCGCCTGCTTGCCTGAGTAGCGCAACTCGTAGAACCCGATGTCGGTCTCGACTCCGGACCGTCGCCAGAGCTTGGCGTAGACGAACGTGGTGAGCATCCCGGTCAGCAAGAAGGCCCACCACACCCAGTTACCGGCCACCCCGTTGGTGCGCACGATATCGGTAACCAGGTTCGGCGTGTCGGTCGAGAAGGTGGTGGCCACCATCGAAACACCAAGCAGCCACCAGGGCATGTGGCGACCCGACAGGAAGAACTCCGTGGAGCTCCTACCTGCCCGCCGTGCTACGGCCAATCCGACCAGGAGCGAAGCGGCAAGAAAGCCGATGACGATCAGTTGATCAACGAGCGCGAGCTGCATAGCGGCCGCAGTCTATCCGACGATTCGTCGCCAAGCAGGCTGACGCGCGGGGCGGGGGCCGGCGCTCCCTCAGTCCTTGAGCACGTCAAGGTGCTCGGCGTAGCGCGTTCGAGCGGCGATGAAGTCGCGGTGGTCGAGCCTCAGCTCGCTGGCGATCTTGCGGATCTCGGTGTCTTCCTCCGCCGAGATCGAATGGTCGGCGGCCGAGACCCCGTACAGGCATTCCAGCAAGGCGCGCTTGTCGTCGATCGAGGCGATGCGGTTGAACTCGCGGGTGACGAGGAAGTTCTCGGTGCCACCGAATAGCTGATTGTGGGTCTTGGCCATCTGCACCACCAACACCGCCTGTTGCTCGGGGATACCGCCGGTCTCTGCGACCAGGCTCTCCATGACCGCTGTCTCCTGATCGCTGACCTCCAGATCCGCGAAGGCCACACGGCCGAGGATGTAGGCGAAACAGGCGATGAAGCGCGCCCGCTTCGGCTCGAGCTGATCTAGCTGGCGGGAGATCTTGCGGACGGTCTCGACCTCCGAGAGCGCCGCCTGTGGCGATGACGGACTGGCCCCTTTGATCCAGTCAAGAATTGACATCGAGATCGTCTCCGGCAGGGAGCGTGTCAGTGTACCGTCGGCGAGTCGTTGAAGTGCAACACCGCCATGTTCATCAGCGCGATCACCAGCCGGCTGCGCTGCTCCAGATCCGGCGCTTCCAGGAGGGCTTGCTTTTCGGTCGAATCGAATGGACAGACCATCGCCAGCGAGTTCACCAGGTCCTCGTTGCCGCTGCCCTCGATTGCACGCCAGTTCGCCGCCAGCCCCCGGGAATCAAAGTAGGCGCGGAGATTCGCCACCAGCTCCTCGCGATCGATGGCTGTAGTCAGCGGATTGCGGCGGAGGTCGCTCCGGAAGCGCTGCCACGACGGCTCGACGATGCGATAGAGCTTGTCCGTGGCGTACTCCTGCACCACTTCGAAGCGGCTAATCCCGACCAGGCTGATGGCGTAACGGCCAGCCGATTCCTTGAACGCCGCGATGCGGCCGGCGCACCCGATGCCCTGGACCGCAGGCTCATGGGCGTCAGAATCCGGATCGAGGGGCTGGATCATGCCGATCAAGCGATTTCCCTCGAGCGCGTCAGTGACCATCTGGAGATAGCGCGGCTCGTAGATATTGAGCGGCATCCGGCATCCGGGCAGAAGCAGAGCGGACCAAAGAGGGAAGATAGGCAGCAGATCTGGAAGCTCCTGCCCGACGCTCGGCTCATCGCGTTGGCTACCCATGGCACAGTTATAGCATTCCTCACCCCCGTGGTTCCCGTCGCGCCGCCGTTCCATGACAGGCGGATCGGCAAACCCGGACGCGGGCGGCCAGGCGGGATCGCGCCCCCCGCGTCCCTGCCGGCGAGCCCCGGTGGGTCAGGAAGCCCGGCGAATCCGAATGCTGCCGTTCATGGTCGAGATCTCGAGCCGGCGCCCTCCGGACCCGATCGTGCCGTGGGCCTTGTTGCGGAGCCAGCCCGACTTTTTCAGGCTCCAGTCGGAATCGACCTTGCCGTTCATGGTCGAGGCGTTGACCTCTGCGTTGGCATCGGCCGGCAGGTAGACGGTCACCGCTCCGTTCATGGTCTCCAGTTCCAGGTCCCCGGTCCAATCCGTGGCCCCCAAGTGGGCCTCGATGGCGCCGTTCATCGTCTTGGCGCGGGCCCAACCGCTGGTGGAAACAGTGATGGCACCGTTCATGGTCATGACCTCGACGTTGCTCTGCAGCCCCTGAACGGCAATCTTGCCGTTCATCGTCTTGGCAACCAGCCTCACTCCGGCCGGTACCCTGATCGTGAACGTGACCTTGGTCTTGTTCTTGTTGGAGCCGATGTGGCCTTCATCGCCCGGTGCGCAACGGTTGCGGCTAGTCCAGCTATTGGGGTAGATCGAGCAGATGGTGACCCCGCCGTCATGCTCGACGACCTCGATCGAAACTTCCTCGCGGTCGCTGTCCGGACCATCTTTGACCGCCGTGACTTCGACCTGATCGCCGCTCGTGTACTCGGCAAACAGCGGACCGTTGGCATTCTTGATCTCGATGGTCCGGCCCTGGGCGATGTGGCCGGACCAGCTGAACTCGTCGTCCTGTGCCGATCCAGGGGCGACCAGGGCTATCGAGAGTGCGAATGTCAGGGCGGCGATACGAAACAGGGTGGGTTTCACGATCAGCTCCTTGTGGTTCGGGAACGGGTCCTCTGATGAGACGCCGCTCCTGTTCTATACGTTGAAAAGGGCTGCGCGTTTCACTGCCCGGTGGAACCGGCCGGCCGGTAGAATGCTGCCCTTGGATCTGAGATCGGAGCTCCACATGGTCGGGATTTTGTCGGACGCCGCTCGCTACCTCTGGCGTCACCGGGTGCCGTATGAAATCGGCGTCACCCAAGAAAAGATGCGCCAGGCCGGGCTGCCCGAATACCTGATCGAAAGGCTGAGCCACGGCCGTTAAAGGCGGCGGAGGTTGGACCGCCTCCCAACGTAAGGGATAAACACGTTGACAATCCAACTCCTTTCTTGTTAGTTTCAAGCTGAGTACCGTACGCACGGCACCGCCTTTGGCCCGCTAGCTCAACTGGCAGAGCAACTGACTCTTAATCAGTAGGTTCCCGGTTCGACCCCGGGGCGGGTCACCAATCGTTAGGCATAAAAAAGCCCTCCGGCCTTCCGGAGGGCTTTCTGTTTGGGCGAAAGGT
>JACZXM010000303.1 GCA_022571615.1 Acidobacteriota bacterium
ATGCTGGCGACATCGCGGAGGAGTCGCGACGCTGCCATTCGCCCGTAAATCCCACTTGCCCGAAGGGTTACGCCGCCAAGGGCGCATCTGCGGCGTTGCCCCTCCTTGACGATGCGCGTCGGCGGCGGGCATGTGGCCAATGACCACGCTCGGGTTCCGGTACAACCGCGGCCAATGGCGGCTCGGGTGCCAGGTCGGGTTGATAGCAAGCGCAGCTCTGAGCACCGGCATTCAGGGATGGTACGCTGGCGGATCGACGTACGGTAGTGGTTCCTGGAGCGGCGGGGATGGCTCGGGTCTTGGCAGCAACGAAATCCGTTTCCAGGGCACCATCGCGATGACGCTGAGAAACCCGGTTCCGTACGCGGCGCTGGCGGACGCGCGATAGCTCAGGCGCAGACGCGATAGCTCAACCCGACGGACCCGGCGTCGGGCGCGGCGGCCAGGAGCGCAGCTGACCGGTCAGGCAAAGCCGCCGTTGACGAACGCGGCGCCGCTTCAGTAGCATCCTGCCGACCTGTCGTGAACCGGGGTTAGGGCTGCGAATCGAGGAGGCGAGCAATGGCCGGGATCAATTACGGGAAGGTCTTTGTCAGCGGGATCGTCGCTGCGGTCGTGATGACCCTCGGGGAGTTCGTTCTCAATGAGGTCGTCCTGGTCGAAGCGCAGACGGCAGCATTCGAGCGCATGAACCTAGAGCCGCCCGGTGGTGCCGCGATCGGCGTCTTCATCGGGCTCACGTTCCTGGCGGCGTGGACCATGATGTGGCTGTACGCTGCAATCCGCGGGCCGATGGGTGCGGGACCCAAGACCGCGGCCTGCGCCGGCATCGTCACCTGGCTGCTGATGAACTTCACCGCCAGTGTCAGCTTCGCGGCAATGGGGATGCTTCCGGTCGGCACCGTAGCGGTTGCCACCGCCTGGGGTTTCGTCGAGTTCACCCTTGCGGCGATCGCCGGAGCCTACTTCTACCGCGACTGAGTGGGGCGGGCCGATCCGGGGCCGGGCGGCGAGAGCGACCGGCATGCTACGATCCACATCGGTGGGTAGCTTGCGGTTCATCTGTGGCTGCCCGTGTCGATTTCACGCGATCCTGGAGGATTGACGTGGCGGTAACGCAAGGGTTCGAGCGGCCCCTGCAGCCGGGCGGAAAATGGGAACCGCCGTATCGGTCTCGCTCGGAGAGGAGGTGATCTAGTGTTATGTGATAAACACGGCTTGACGGAGGTGGCAGCCTCGTAAAGGGAGCACTCCTTTCTGGGCCTCAAAGGTTCCAGCGTCTTCGGCGCTGAGCAAGGGCAGACCCCGAGTACGGGGATTCCCACTGCCACCGATAACAAGCTACGGGGCCCCGGTGCCGGAAGGCGCTGGGGCCCTTCTATTGTTACTGTCCAGTGTCGCGTGATACACACCACTTCTGCCACTGGCTGCTGCGGTGTCTGCGAGCTATGAAGCGAGCGTTCGTCATCGTCAATCCGGTCGCCGGTGAGCAGCGGCCGATGCAAGCCGCGGCCGATACCAGGGCGCACCTTGAGCAGGCCGGTTGGATCGTGCAAGTCGTGCCTACCGAACACCCCGGGCACGCCACCGAGCTGGCTCGCGAGTGCGGGCGCGATCAGGACCTGGTCGTCGTGGTGGGCGGTGACGGCACTCTGCGCGAGACGGTGGTCGGGCTGCACGGTCAGGACACACCGGTCGGGCTGGTGCCGGTCGGAAAGGCGAACGTGGTGGCGCGAGAGCTCGGGATCCCGCGGCGCCCGCGCCAGGCCATCCGGGTGTTGACGAGCGGGCGCGCTCGCTCGATGGACGCGGGCCAGGTCGGGGAATCGGTGTTTCTGGCCATGGTCGGAATTGGCTACGACGGCTGGGCGCTTGCGGCTGTAGGGTGGATGCGCTCGACGCGCTGGGGAGCGTTTCTGTACCGCCACGGTGGCTCCACCCTGATCTACATTCTGGCCGGGCTGCCGGCGCTGCTGCGTTTGGTGCCCAACCGGGTGGAGGTGCGCTGCGACGGCAAGCGGCTTGCGCACCGATATCCATCGCTGATCATTGCCAACACCGAGACCTACGCGCTGGGGTGGGCGATGACTCCTGGCGCGCGGACCGACGACGGCCGTCTCGACCATCAAGCCAATCGACGCTCGGCACCTTGGTTCGTGATGGTGACGTTGCTGGCCGCGATCCTGCGGCGTCGGGTGCCGCGATGGGTCGCTGAGTACGGAAGCGGCCGCACCTATCAGGTCCGAGCCGATCAACCGTTTCGCTGGCAGGTCGATGGCGACCCCATGCCTCCGACTGCCGAGCTGCAAATCGACATTCTTCCCGCCTACGCTCGGATTCTGGTGCCGGCAGAGCCTGGGGGAATCAGCTGACGTTGGGGTTGTCCCGGACCCAGAAGCGGAGGGGCTTGCAGGCCCAGTCTCCAGCGTAGCCGACACCGATGCGCGGACCGCTGCAGATCCGAGATTCCGGGAGCAGAGCGCGTCGAACGCGCTCGATGACCAATCGGTCGCCCGCGACCAGATCGGCGCCATCGAGCGATCGGTCGATGCCGAGCGCCTGGGTCAGCTTGCCGGGCCCGGAGCACAGATCGACAGGGCGGCGCGCCGCCGCCCGCCGGGCGAACATGCTGGCCAGCCCCTCCTCCGGCTCGAGCGCTCGCACCAGCACCGCGACCGGGTCCTCGCTTTGCCCCGCCACCACATTGAAGCAGTGGTGCACGCCGTAGACGAAGTAGACATACGCGTGGCCGCCGTCTCCCCACATCGTGTCGTTGCGCTCGGTCCGACGCCCTCCGTAGGTATGCGCGGCCCGGTCCTGCACGCCCAGGTAGGCCTCGGTCTCGACGATGATTCCGGCGACCCGTGCGCCGTCCACCGCGGCGACCAGGCGCTGGCCGATCAGGGCCCGCGCGACGGTGCTCGCGTCACGCCGATAGAACGACCGCGGCAAGGTGGCGGCAACCTGGATCTCGGGCATTTCACGAGTCTAACGGGTCCGGCGGCACTCACCAGACCTCGAACACGGCCTGCTAGATCGCTATCGGCGCCCGAGCTTGATCCGATAAGATGGGCCTCTCGTTTCACCCTGTACTCATGCCACAAGGGAGCGACCCATGCCGGATGTCGTGATCTATGAGCTCGGACCCTCTCCCAACAACATGAAGGTGCGCATCGCGCTCAACTACAAGGGCATCTCGTTCGACAAGGTCGCGGTGGCGTTCGATGACGCGGAGCGAAAAGACGTCGTCGAGGTGTCCGGTCAACCGCTCACCCCGGTGCTCAAGCACGGCGATAGCGTGATTTTCGACTCGGGCGCGATTCTGCGCTACATCGACGCGACGTTCCGAGACGGTCCCCAGCTGTTCTTCGCCGACCGCGAGCGCATGAGGGAGGCCGAGGATCTCGAGAAATGGGCTCGCTCGACTCTCAGCGAGCCGGTCGGGATCGTGTTCAACGAGTGCATGTCCAGTGATCCCGATCTGGCCGCCTGCGAGCGTGCTTCGGCAATGCTGCACGAGGCCACGGCGCAGATCGAGTCGCGGCTCGAGAGCTCGCCCTGGTTGATGGGCGAGCACATGAGCGTGGTCGACATCACCGCCGCTCCCACGATGTTCTACGGCGTGGTGCCCGAGGCGATGATTTCTTCGCACCCGGAGATGCCGTTGCAGTTCTTCTACGACAATCTGAAGCTGGGGGAGGGGCGCGAGCCCACGCGCGAGTGGTGCATGCGGGTGATGGCCTACGACCGTTGAGCCCGCCATCGCCAACGATGAGGACATGAAGACCACACGACTGGGAAACTCCGGCCTCGAGGTGTCGCGCATCTGCCTGGGGTGCATGAGCTACGGAGATCCGGCGTGGCGCCCGTGGGTGCTGGACGAGGAAGCTGCGCGGCCGCACTTTCGCCGGGCGCTGGATCTCGGGATCAATTTCTTCGACACCGCCGACATGTACTCGCGCGGGGCCTCGGAGCGGATCACGGGCAAACTGCTGCGCGAGATGGTGCCCTCGCGGCATGACTACGTGCTGGCCACCAAGTGCTACTACCCGGTGGTCGACGGCCCCAACCGCGGTGGGCTTTCGCGCAAGCACATCCTGGCCGCCTGCGACGAGTCGCTCAGCCGGCTGGGCACCGATTTCATCGACCTGTACCAGATCCACCGTTTCGACCCCGACACACCGGTCGAGGAGACACTCGAGGCGCTCGACTCGCTGGTTCGGGCGGGCAAGGTGCGCTACCTGGGGGCGAGCAGCATGGCGGCATGGCAGTTTGCGAAGATGCTGTTCGCCGCCGATGGCCTGGGCCTGCATCGTTTCGTGTCGATGCAAAACCACCACAACCTGGTGTATCGGGAAGAGGAGCGAGAGATGATCCCGCTTTGTCTCGATCAAGGCGTCGGCACGATGCCCTGGAGCCCGCTCGCGCGCGGCTTTCTCGGTGGCAGGCGAACGCGCGAGAATCCGCGCCCCAGCCGGCGAGCTAGGGCCGACTCCTACGCCGACGACATGTACTACGGCGACGATGACTTCCTGGTGCTCGAGAGCTTGCTCGAGCTCAGCCGCGAGCGCCAAGAGCCCGCGGCGCGGATCGCGCT
>JACZXM010000003.1 GCA_022571615.1 Acidobacteriota bacterium
AGCGCGCTGCAGGTGGTTCAGCGCATGCACCCTAGCTATCCCGAGCTGGCACAGCACCGCGATCTGATCGAGCGTGTGATCGGAGCCGAGGAAGAACGATTCCTGCGGACGCTCGCTGCGGGCTCACAGATGTTCAACGAGCTAGCAGCGGAGCTTCACGCGGCGGGGGAGAGCACGCTGCCGGGCGATGCGGCCTTCCGCCTCTACGACACCTTCGGTCTGCCGCTGGAGCTGGCGCGTGAGTTTGCCACCGCCGAGGGGCTCGAGATCGACGAGGCGGCGTTTCAGGCGGCGATGGAGGCGCAGCGCCAACGGGCACGAGCGGCTTGGAAAGGCTCTGCTCAAGAGCCTCTCAAGGAGGTGCTCCGCAACCTCGCCGCTAGCCACGGTGGCACCGGCTTCTTGGCCTACGAGAGCACCGATGCCGACGATGTCACGGTGCTCGGATTGGTCCGCGACGGTGGGTCCGTGGACGCACTGGCGGCTGGCGACAGCGGCGGAGCGGTCTTCGACCGGACCCCTTACTACGGCGAGTCCGGCGGCCAGATCGGCGACCGCGGGAGGATGGAGTGGGCCGATGGCAGCGCCGTGATCCACGACGCCACACGCCCCGTGACCGGCGTCATCCTGCATTCCGTGGACATCGAGCGCGGCAGGTTGCGGGTGGGCGATCGCGTGGCGCTGCGGGTCGACGCTGAGCGCCGGCAGCGAACGCGCCGGAACCACACCGCTACCCACCTATTGCACGCCGCCCTGCGCGAGCAGCTGGGCGAGCACGTGCGGCAAGCGGGATCGTTGGTGGAGCCCGAACGGTTGAGGTTTGATTTTGCCCACTACGACGCCCTCGGACCCGAGGATCTGGAGCGGCTGGAGCGGACCATCAACGAGGTGATCCGTCGGGATGTCGCGCTCGAGATCCAGGAGATGGGCTACGACGAGGCGCTCGAACGCGGGGCGCTGGCGTTCTTCGGCGACAAGTATGGCGACTGGGTGCGGGTCGTTAGCGTGCCGGGGATCTCGACCGAGTTGTGCGGTGGAACACATGTGGAGCGTACCGGCGAGATCGGGATGTTCGTGATCCACAAGGAGGAGAGTGTCGCCGCCGGCACGAGGCGAATCGAGGCGGTGACCGGACAGGAGGCGGTGCAGGCGCTACAGCACTACCGTAGCCTGGTCCGCGTCGCGGCCGCGCACGCCAGGACGCCCGAGGAGGAGCTGCCCGAGAGCATCGAGCGACTGCTGGGAAGAGCCCATCGGGCGGAGCGCCAGCTCGAGGAGCTGCGCGTGCGCATGGCATCGCAGCAGGCCTCTGCCGATCTTCACTCCGGGGCGGTCGAGGTCGCGGGCGTGCTTGTTGTGAGGCGGCAGGTCGAGGGGCTCGATGCCTCGGGGCTGCGCAAACTGGCCGACGAGCTCAAGAGCCGCGTCGGCTCCGGCGTCGTCGTTTTGGGCTCGGCCAACGGGGGCAAGGCGACGCTGGTGGTGGGTGTGACCGACGATGTCTGTGCTCGCGTGGGCGCTGGCGACATCGTCCGGGAGCTCGCACCCCTGGTTGGCGGGGGTGGTGGGGGCCACCCAGCAATGGCCCAGGCCGGTGGCCCGGACGCCTCAAAAGTCAGCGACGCGCTGGAAAAAGCTCCAGAACTGATTGCGAAGCTGCTAGAGTAACACCAAGGGCACCGTAGCAGGCCGTGCCTGCTAGCGTGGGGAACTCCAGGGAGGCAGAACTGGAGGGGGCATGGGTGTGCGGATGCGGCTGCTGGCAATCGGAGTCGTAGCGGTAATCACCTGCTTGTGCCTGGACGTGGCGGCAGCGTCGGCGCAGATCTGGGTGATCACCAACCCCGATGGCACCCGGCGTTTCACCTCGCAGCCCGAGCCGGGCGCCAAGTTGTACGTGGGCACCGCGTTCTCCTCAGACGCATCGAGCCTGCGGGGCGTTCCTTTCGCTGATTCCATCGTTTCGGTCGCCACCCAGGCCGGAGTGGAGCCTGAGCTGGTGCGGGCGGTCATCGCCGTGGAGTCGAACTTCGATCCGCGGGCGGTCTCGGCCAAAGGCGCGCAGGGTTTGATGCAGCTGATGCCCGCCACCGCTGCGGAGCTCGGGGTACGGAACGTCTGGGACCCGGGCGACAACATCCGCGGCGGCACTGCTTACTTGGCCCGGTTGCTTGCCAAGTACGATGACCTGTCACTCGCGCTGGCGGCCTACAACGCCGGGGAAGGTGCGGTCCAGCGACACGGCGGTATTCCGCCGTTCCGAGAGACACGGGAATACGTCGAGCGCGTTCTCAATACCTATCGGAGCTACCAGAGGCCAGGACGCTGAGGTCTAGGCCGCTCAAATGGGCTAGGCGATCTTTCAGTGACTGCTTCTGTCCGACTCTAGGTCTCCGGCAGCCCTGTTGCATTCAGGTGCCCAGACGTCATATACTCGGCGTTGTATCGATGAGCGTGGGGCGAAAGCGCAGGGTCGGTTAGGTCTAAGGGCGGCATGGCAAGGAGTCTTGCCATGGCCTGCAAGCGAAGTCTGTTTTCTGCGGCGGTTTTTGTCGGGCTGATGCTCGCTGCGGCGCCGCCGGCAAGGTCCGTCGGGAACGACGGCGCCACCGCGCAAGGCGTCTTCGCGCGTGCCGAATCTCTCTACCGTCAGCTCAGCACCGTGGACCCCTCTTGCACCGATCCCGCCGCGTGGGAAACGCTGGCGCTTGCCTTCGGGGAGGTCCCGAGACGCTTTCCGACCAGCCCGCTGGCCGGCGATGCTCTCTGGCGCATCGGAGATATCCACTCGCGACAGCTCGCCGCCGGCCTGGAGACGGCCGAGCCGCACGCCCGCGACGCGTACCAGACGCTGATCACCCGATACCCAACCAGTCCGTTCGCCCCAAGCTCGTACTTGAAGCTGGCCGAGCTGGCCGATCGTGACGCTGCGAGCTCGTACTACTACCAGCTCTTGCAGCGCTACCCGAGAACCGATGAGGCAGGGGAGGCGCGCCGCCGGCTTGCCAACCCTGCAGCGGTCATCGCGGCGACGACGGGGACTGCCGCCGTTGCGGCGCCATCGGCTCCCAGGTCCGGTTCTACGAACAAGCCGCTCGATGAGGTGTCGGAGGCTGCGCCCACCCCGACCTCCGGCACCCCGTCGGGCCTTCTCACGCCGGGAGGCGGGCTCTCGGCGCCGGCCGAGGACCTCGTGATCGGTCGAGTTACCGGCGTGCGCCACTATTCGGATGGCATGCACACGCGCGTGGTGTTCGATTTGGACCGGCCGATCCAGCACCGTATCGGCGAGGCGAAGTCGCCACCGCGGCTGTATGTCGACCTCATCGGAGCGGAGTTGCCTGACTCGCTGGCTCGCTCGATCGAGGTCGACGGGTCGGGTGTGCGGCGGGTTCGGCTAGCAGTCAACCGTCCGGGTGTAGTTCGGGTCGTGCTGGACCTGCGATCGGCGGCAGCGTACGAGTTCTTCACCCTCGCCGACCCCCCGCGCCTGGTGATCGATGTGCCGAGTCCGGAGATGTCCGAACGGCTCGCTCACGCCCGCCGCCCGCCGGCGCCAGAGGGCGGATCCGAAGCGCGTCAGCTCAATCTCGGAGTCCGCCGGATCGTGATCGATCCGGGACACGGTGGCTCCTCCCCGGGGGCGATCGGCCGCTCCGGCGTGATCGAGAAGGACCTGGTGCTGGACATTTCGCGTCGCCTGGCCGCCAACCTGCGCAAGAGCGACTACGAGGTCATCCTGACGCGCGATGCTGATACCTCGCTCGATCTCGAGTCACGCCCGGTAATGGCTACCGAGGCGCATGCCGACCTGTTCTTGTCGATTCACATCAACTCGGCCAACAGCAGCAAGCTCTCCGGCTTCGAGACCTACTACCTCGACCTGGCCACCGATCCCACGGCGGCGGAAACCGCGGCGCGGGAGAATGCCCAGGCGACGGGGGGGGTCGGCAACCTCGACGAGGTGCTGAAGGAGATTGTCAAGAACGCCAACAAGCGCGAATCCCGCGACCTGGCGCACTCGATTCAGGACAGCCTGGTGCTGCAGACAAACAAGCGCTACAAGGACGTGCGTGACCTGGGCGTCAAGCACGCTCCGTTCGTGGTGCTGGTAGGGGCCAACATGCCGGCAGTGCTGGTGGAACTGTCGTTTGTCAGCAACCCGACGGAGGAGGATCGGCTCCGCGATCCGGACTACCGGCAGCAGCTAGCCGACGCGATACATATCGGGGTGGAAAACTACGTCGCCAAGCGGCGCATGCTGAGCTCGACGCACTGAGAAGTGCCACGGGCGGGCCGGTAGGTGGCGCTGAACCCGGCCGCCTCGCCGATCTCCACATAGCGTAGCTGCAGGTCAGGAAGCTCCCGGGCCAGGACGCCGAACAGCTCGCGGGCAACCTCCTCGGCGGTCGGGTTCACGCGATCGAACGGCGGTACGTCGTTGAGACTCTTGCCGCGGTGCCGCCGAATCCACCCTGCGATCAGCTTCCGTGCGCTCACCGAGGCGGCCGCCGCATCGGTGGGCGCTTCGAAACACGCTTCCACACGCCAGTGATGCACGTGCACCGGCTCGAGTGTGCCGGCCGTATCGATACGGATGCGATGGGCCGCCGGGAAGCTGTCTCGGATCGTGAAGCGGGAACTCATCAACGTGGGCGTGGTCTGTTAGCCTGCATTTCTCAAACGGCCTGCTAGGGTCGGGACGGGAATTTTATTCGGTTCCCAATGCCCGGTAGAATCTAGCAGGTTGGTCGACGTACGATCCGCCCGGCTCCGTGTGTGATGAACACGGCCCGTTCTTCAAACCCGAGGACCGATGAGCTCTGACGCCAAGTCCGAGGAGAATGTCGCTGGCACTGTGAAGCAGCCGCGCTCGGGGACGCTGTGGAATCTGCCCAACGCGCTCACCTTGCTGCGCATCTTCCTGGTGCCGGTGCTGATGGTCTTTCTGCTGACCAAGTACGTGTGGATGGGCCTGGCGGTCTTTCTGGCTGCGTCGGTGACCGATTGGCTCGACGGCCACCTGGCACGCAAGCGGCGCCAGGTCACGACACTGGGGCAGCTTCTCGATCCTCTGGCCGACAAGCTGTTGATGTCGGCCGCGTTCATCTCGCTCGTCGAGCTCGGGCTAGCCCCGGCATGGATCATCGTCGTGATTATCGGGCGCGAGCTCGCCATCACCGGGCTGCGAGCCGTGGCCGCGAACCAGAACATCATCATTCCGGCGGCCAGGTTGGGCAAGTACAAGCTCGGTGCTCAGGTGGTTGCGGTCAGCATCCTGATCCTGAGCTCGCGCTTCGAAGGGCTGAATGGCCTAGGGCATCTGGCCCTCTATGTCGTCATGGTGCTGGCGGTGATCTCGGCGGTGCAGTACTTCCTGCAGTTCTGGAGCCGTTTGAGCGAGGATCCCACGGCCTCCTAGGCCACGGCCTGCTACACCAACGGCTCGCCGCCGCTATCGGGCTCGCCCAGCTGCTCGAGCAGCCGCGAGCGGATCTCGGCTACCGTGTCCTCGTAGGTGCTACCGGCTAGCGGGATCTGACCTCCGGCCATCGCCCCATGGCCTCCGGCGCTGCCCAACTCGCGGGTCACCGAGCGGATGATGCGACCGGCGTGCGCGTTCGGGTCGGTGGTTCGGAGCGAGACCGCAACCGTGTCGTGGTGCCTCCCGAGACAGCATGACCAGTCGGTGCCGCGCAGCCGCAACAGGAAATCGGCAATCTCGGCGACCATGTCGGGGGAGGCGACCACCCCCAGATCGGTGATCACGACCTTACCGACGATCTCGGCGCGCTCGATGGCGTCGTGATAGGCGCGGAAGTACTGGCGCGAAACACGTGCTCGGTGGATTCGCGCCACCAACCGCATATCGGCTTGCGTGAGCAGGCCCAGGTAGGCGGATCGGTCGGCCTGGCTGGCCTCGCGCCCGAGGTCCTGCGTCTCGGACTTGATGGCGTAGAAGAGCGCCGTGGCAACGGTGGAATCCAGAGCCAGGTTGGCCGTCACCGCGTATTCGGTGAGCATGGTTGCGGTGGCGCCGTAGTGCTCGCGAACGTCGACGAAGGACACCGGCTCCGGATCGAACCGCAACGGGTGATGGTCGATGACGGCAACCAGCGCGCAGTCTTGGGGCAAGGAGCTGTTACCGGTGCCCGGTTGCGCGTCCACCAACGCCAGGGCGTCGTAGGTGCTCAGATCAAGGGTCGAGAGCGGCTCCGGAGCAATGCCTAGACCCCGTACCATGGCCCGGTTCTCTGCCCGGCCGATCATGCCCGAGAACGCGATCGTCGCATTCGTGCCGGTGAGATGGTGGATCAGGGCGCGCAGCGCGAAGGCACTCGCGAGCGCGTCCGGGTCCGGGTTGTCGTGGGTGAGGATGAGTGGGCGCACGGTGCGCTCGAAGACCGCGCGCAGTCGGTCGATCGTGCCCGGGTCCGTGACGGTCAAGCTCACTGCGCGGCGCCGCTCGTGTGCCCGCCGGCGCGTGCCTGCAACCATGACAGGAGCAGACGCACCCCGAAGCCGACGCCACCGCGCGGGCGATAGGGGGCATCCTTGGTGGCATAGGCCGGACCGGCGATGTCCAGATGAGCCCACGGGGTGTCACCGACAAACTCCTGCAGGAACTTGGCGGCGGTGATCGCCCCTCCCCACCTGCCCCCGGTGTTCTTGATGTCGGCTACGCGACTCTCGATGAGCTTGCGGTATTCCGGGTACATGGGCAGGCGCCAGAGGCGCTCGCCGCTCTCGTCGCTTGCCTGCACGAGTTCAGCCGCCAGCTCCTCGTCGTTGCCCATCAGACCGGCGACCTCCTCTCCCAGCGCCACCACGCAGGCACCGGTCAGGGTTGCTAGGTCGATCATGCACGCCGGGGCGAAGTGCTCGCGAGCGTAGGCCAGCGCATCGGCCAGAATCATGCGGCCTTCAGCGTCGGTGTTGAGAACCTCGATCGTGGTTCCGTTGTAGGCCCGGACCAAGTCGCCGGGCCGGTAGCTATCGCCCCCGGGCATGTTCTCGGCCATCGGCACGACGGCGCCAACGCGCAGCGGCAGGTCGAGCTCGGCCGCCGCGCGCATCGCGGCCAGCACCGCGGCAGCGCCCGACATGTCGGCCTTCATCTCGTCCATGCCCTTGGCCGGTTTGATCGAAATGCCGCCGGTGTCGAAGGTAACGCCCTTGCCGACCAGAACGACCGGCGCCCCGGTTGCACCAGCCGGTGCGTGCTCCAGGATCACCATGCGGGGCCCGGCGCTCGAGCCGCGGGCTACCGCCAAGAGGGCGTTCAAACCGAGCGAGGCGGCCTCGCGCTCATCGATGATATGGCACGAGAGGCCGGTCTCCGCCGCCATGGTGGCGGCGATCGCAGCCAGCTCTGGAGGCCGCTTATCGCTCGGCGGGGTATTGATCAGATCGCGAGCCCAGCACACGGCGCCGGCGATGATGGAGGCGCTCTTTACCTGCCCTGGCGCATCGAGGGTAGATGTTACCAAGAGCGCCGACTCCAGCGGTTTCTGGTGCTCTTCGGGCCGCTTGAACTCGGTGTAGCGGTAGTTGCCCAGCACGATTGCCTCCGCGGCGGCAGCGGCCAGCCGCGCCGGCGCTGCGATAACTCCGTCCTCGGGCACGGCGAGTCCCACTCGCCGATGCCCACGCCGGCGTGCGAGGTCGGCACCGTCGGCGACCGCTCGTCGCCAGCCCTCCACACCGGCGCCGGGGTCGCCGAGACCCACCAAGATGAGGTCGCGGCAGGGCGTCCGTTTGCGGATCGGCACCGCCAGGCAGGTGCCCGCTGCACCGCGGAAAGCGGGGCTCTGCAGCGCCTCGGTGATCAATCCGTCCGTTGATTGATCGAGCTTATCCCAGGGGCTGGGATCCTTGGCTGCCTTCGGATACGCGACAATCAGCGCATCCACCTCGATCGTCTCGGCGGGTCCGGTTACGACACTGATTCGCATGCTGGGTCCTTGGCCGGTTACGTGGGGTCAGATGCGCGGGACGGTGATTCCGGTCTGGGCTTGGTACTTGCCGTCGCGGTCTCCGTACGAGGTCTCGCACATCGGATCGCCAGCGAAAAAAAGCAGCTGGGCGATGCCCTCGTTGGCGTAGATCTTGGCCGGCAGCGGCGTGGTGTTGGAGATCTCGAGCGTCACGTGCCCCTCCCACTCCGGTTCCAGTGGGGTAACGTTGGTGATGATGCCGCATCGGGCGTAGGTCGATTTGCCGACGCAAACCGCCAGAACGTCCCGCGGGATGCGTAGGTACTCGAGCGAGCGGGCGAGGACAAACGAGTTGGGCGGGATAATGCAAACGGCGCCCTGGTAGTCAACCACCATCAGATTCTCGTCGAAGGATTTTGGGTCCACGACCGTGCTGCGTACGTTGGTGAAGATCTTGAACTCGTCAGCGATCCTAATGTCGTAGCCGTAGGAAGACACGCCGTAGGAGATGATATCGTCGGACACTTGGCAGTCCTGGAACGGCTCGATCATCCGCTTCTCTCTCGCCATCGTCCTGATCCAGCTGTCCGGCTTGATGCTCATTCCTCACTCCTTGGCAACGGCCTGGGCCTTGCGCTCCTGGGCTTGCCGGCACAGGGGCTGATACCAGTCCATCGGGACCCGATATTCTCCGAGCTTCGCCGTGCCCCTGCCGGGGCCATGGAAATCCGAACCTCCGGAGGGTAGCAAACCCAGACGCCGACACTGCTCCAAGAGCAGCTGTTCCCGTTGGCGTCCGTGGCGTGGGTGGCGGACCTCGATGGCGTCCAGACCCGCTGCTGACAGCTCCTCCAGAAGAGTGGCCCGGACGCGGCTGCTACCGGGATGGGCGACCACGGCGATGCCACCGGCCCTGTGGATGATCCCTATCGCCTCCGGCGCACCGATCAACTCCCTAGGGACCGCCAGCGGTCGGCCGGTGCCCAAATAACGCCGGAACGCGATCTCCGGTGAGGGAACGATCCCCGCCGCCACCATCGCGGCCGCCACATGTGGCCGGCCGATCGTCGCCGAGCCGGCGACCTGCACGATGTGCTGCATCGACAGATCCAGCCGCAATGAGCGGGCTCGCTCGACCATGCGCTCGGCCCGCTCGCGGCGTGCACGCCGCGAGCTGAGGCTGAGCTGCCGTAGCTGCGAACAGCTCTCGTCGATGAAAAGGCCCAACAGGTGGATCTCCAGATTCCTCAGGCGGACCGAGATTTCGATGCCGGCCACCAGGTCGATGGGCTGCTGTTGTGCCTCGGCCCGGGCGGCGCCGATTCCAGCCAGGGTGTCATGGTCGGTAATGGCTACCGCCTGCAGCTCGGCCTCCACCGCCGCGAGCACCATCTCGCCCGGAGTGAGCACCCCGTCGGAGCTACTCGTGTGCGCGTGCAGGTCGGCGCCGCCCTGTCGATTCTCGCTCACCCTAAATCCCACTTGCCAGACCCACCACACTTCTACCACGGCCTGCTGAGGAAACCTGTTGTTGAGCCCGCGGTTATAATCGCATTGCAATGCTTGCGAGGTGCTCGCTGCTTGGCTCCACCGTACCTGATGCGAGTGAACCACCCGTGGAATTTGGCCGCACTGAAGAGCAACGACTGATCGCCGAAACGGTGCGCGAGTTCGCCGAAGCGGAGATCCGCCCACATGTGCGCGCGTGGGACGAACAGCAGAGCTTTCCGGACGAGCTACTGCGCAAGATGGGCGCGCTCGGCTTCATGGGGGTCATGGTGCCCGAGCAGTACGGGGGAGCTGGCTTCGGGGCCCGCGAACTGGCCACGGTCATCGAAGAACTAGCTCGGGTCGACCCCTCCGTGGCATTGGCCGTGGCAGCGCACAACGGCCTTTGCGTCGGACACCTGCTGATCGCCGCCAACGAGGATCAGAAACGTCGCCTGTTGCCCAAGCTTGCCACCGCCGAGTGGATCGGCGCCTGGGGCCTGACCGAGCCGCTCGCGGGCTCGGACGCCGCCGGTACCCAGACGCGCGCGGTATGGGACGAGGGGCGCAGCAGGTGGATTCTCAACGGTGCCAAGACCTTCAATACCAACGGCGCCCGCGCCGATGTTGCAGTGCTGATGGCGATGACCGACCCGGACAAGGGCAGCAAGGGGATCTCAACGTTCTTCATCGAGCGCGGCACACCGGGCTTCCGGGTTGGGCGCAAGGAGGACAAGCTCGGGATGCGGGCGAGCGACACTGTGGAGCTGGTCCTGGAAGATTGCGCAGTACCGGCGGGCAACCTCGTGGGTGAGCGCAACCAGGGGTTCGTCGACGCCCTCAAGGTACTGGATCGAGGCCGCATCAGCATCGGTGCGCTGTCGGTCGGCATCGCGCAGGGGGCGCTAGAGGCGGCGTTGGATTACTCGTGCGAGCGGCATCAATTCAAGAAACCGATCGCAAGCTTCGAGGCCATCCGCAACAAACTCGCCCGCATGTCGGCCGAGCTGCGGGCTGCCCGGCTCATGGTGACGCAGGCCGCGACGCTGCGTCAGCTCGGAATGCCGTTCAAGAAAAGCGCCTCGATGGCCAAGCTCTACGCCAGCGAGATCGGCATGCGGGCGGCCGAGGAAGCGGTACAGATCCACGGTGGTTACGGGTACGTGAAGGACTATCCTGTGGAGAAGCTCTTCCGCGACGCCAAGCTGTGCACCATCGGCGAGGGAACCTCGGAGATCCAGCGGCTGGTGATCTCGAGGCTGCTGCTGGCATCGATCTGAGAGGATCGAGGGATCCGGACATGGAGCACCAACTCGCTGATGGCCGAATATCGATCGGCCCGATCGACCACGTCGCCATCGCGGTCCGCGACCTGGACGCCGCGATCGATCGCTACGGCCGACTCCTGGGTGGTGGGGTAGCGTATCGCGAGGCGGTGCAGGGGCAGGATACCGAGGTGGCGTTTCTCGACCTGCCCGGGGCCACCAGCATCGAGCTCATCGCCCCGCTGAGGGAAGCGGGCCCGGTGGCTCGGTTCCTCGAGCAGCGGGGTGAGGGGCTGCACCACGTCTGCTTCCTGGTCGAGGATGTCGATCGAGCGCTGCGTCAGGCGGCCGGCGCCGGGATCTCACTCCTGGACACGGTCGGTCGGCCCGGGGCGCAGGGGTCGCGGATCGGCTTTGTGCACCCGGCGGCGTTCGGCGGCGTTCTCGTGGAGCTCAAGCAGAAGCCCTGAGAGCGTTGGTCTCCAGCAGGCCACGGCCTGCTAGGAGCGAGTGTTGGACTCCTCGGCAAGGGTGGGCACCGCCAGGGGCGGTGTCTTGAGCAGCCGCACGGTCCCGCTCGCGTCCGTCAACACCACGCCAGCCGCTCCGGCGGCGGGACGATGCTCCAGATCGCCACCCGAAGCGATGGTGTACTGGCGCGGCAGGCCGGGATCGGAGGGGCCGATCGCCCGCATCGGGGCCCGTACCAGCATCCAGGGTCCGTACACCGGACTGGCGATGACCCATCGATCCCAGGAGACCAGGTCGATATGAGCGCGACCGGCGATCTCGACCCGGAACAGATGGCTGCCGTTGTTGGCGTCGAACCCGTGTAGCGCCGCGTCCAACCCTGCAACCCAAACGACCTCGTCGACCACGACCGGTGCGCTCGCGATCCGCACGCCGATTCGCTTGCCGATCCAGGCACGGCGCCCGTTGCGGCGACGGAAGGCGCGTAGCCGGTCATCGTTTCCGACCACATAGAGTGTGCGCGAATCGACCGCGACCCGTGAGGGGATCGCCCGGGCCTCATCCTGGGACCACAGCACGTTGCCCGAGGTCGTTGCTACCGCGGTGATCGCGCCGGAAGCGTCGGTGACGTATACCTCCTCGCCCCCCGGAGCCAGGCTCACCGCCCGGGCTTGCCGGATCTCGGTGTCCCAGCGCGGGGTCGGTTCGACTCCGTCCTGCGGCCCCACGATCAGCTGGGCCCCGGTGGCATCGACCTGAACGATGCCCGCGGCGACGGCCGTCGCATCGCTCGGCTGGCGCTCCAGCTTCAGGGTGGCGACGACCCTGCCGTCCTGGTCGACCCAGCTCCAGCGCCTCGCGGTGGCCACGGCGATCCCGCCCACCACCGGGAGAGGCGGCAGCTCGATCGGCGCGATGAAGTGTATTTCCCAACGCGGGACGCCATCTTCGAGCGCGATGGCACGCACGATGTCGCCCTGTACCGTGTACACGTTGCTGGAGTCGAGCGCCGGCGGTTGGGTCAGTGACGGACGCGTCCGCGATTCGGCAGCATCGTCGATTTTGGGCTCGAAGGTCCATTGCACACGGAGTGCGGGCGGCTCGATATCCTTCTCGTCGACCTTCGTCGGCACCGGGGCAAGCGGATCGTCGGTCACCAGCCTGCCTCCACAGCCAGGGTGCGACACCGTCGCCAGCACCAACGCCAAGGTTGCTAACGCTCGGCTCAACGCTGCCCCCACTGGAGCTTGGTGCGCAGCACGTCGAAGTAGGAACGCGGCAGCGGATGTAGCAGTCGCAGCGTCTTGGGCGCCCGGCGGACCGTCACCGTCTCGCCGGGGCCGAGAATGACGCCTTCCTGTCCATCGAGAGTCAGGATGACTTGCTGATCGGGCGACTCGTGACGGATCTCGATCACCGCACTGCCCGGAACCACCAGGGGCCGGTTGGTGAGAGTGTGCGGACAGATCGGAGTGAGCACGATGGCGTCGACCTCGGGCATCACGATCGGGCCGCCGGCGGCGAGCGAATACGCCGTGGAGCCGGTGGCGGTGCAGACGATCAACCCGTCGGCCCGGAACCGACTCACCAGGTCACCGTCGACGGTGGCGCTGAGCTCGACGATGCGCGCTAGCTCGGTCTTGTTGATTACCGCGTCGTTGAGCACGTCGTACACCAGCGGCTCGGACCGCTCGGGGCCCGAGATCTCAGCTCGGAGCATGCACCGATCCGACAGCGTGTACTTACCGGCCAGGATCAGCTCGGTCGCCTCGAGCAGCTCGTTGCGCGGAGTCGCGGTAAGAAACCCGAGGCTGCCGTAATTGACTCCGAAGACCGGAACTCCGGCGGCGGCGGCGGAGCGCGCCACCGACAGCAAAGTGCCGTCACCACCAAGCACCACCAGAAGGTCGACCTGCGGGGCGAGCTCCTCGCGCGGCACGCCCTCGCCCTCCACCTCCAGCAGAGCCGCTGCCGCACGGTCGAGACGCACACTCACGTCATGCTCTCGGAGCCGAGAGACGAGCCGCTCGAGCTCGGGAACGGCGGCCTGATCGCCGGGCTTGGAGACCAAGCCAAACCGGCGCAGCGAGCTCTCGGTCATGGTGTCGACTCGCGCTGTTGGCGCCTTTGCTTCCGATCGTCCGGGATCGGCAGTGCTGCAATCGGGTCGGTTGCGGCCGTCTGGGGGGGCCCTCCGCGGCGCAGGTGCAGGAAACACTCCCAGTTGCCGGCGGGGCCACGCAGCGGGCTGGCAAGCGCCTGCTCGACGCTCCATCCAAGTTCCAGGGCGGCGTTGGCAACGCCCGTCAGCGTGGCGCGCCGAACCGCGGGGTCGCGCACCACGCCGCCGGTCTCGACGCGGTCGGGTCCGGCCTCGAACTGCGGCTTGACCAGGATGAGGGCGTCACACTTGTCAGCGCAGACACGGCTGAGGGCCGGGAGGACCTTCGCTGCGCTGATAAACGAAACGTCCATCACCGCGATCTCGATCGCGCCGGGCAGCTCCGATGGCAGATCCTCAGGCGTCAAGTGGCGGGCGTTGGTGCGTTCGAGAACTTCGACCCTGGGGTCGTTGCGCAGTCCCCAGTCGAGCTGTCCATAGCCCACATCGACGGCCACCACGGTGCGCGCACCGCGTTGCAGGAGGCAGTCGGTGAAGCCGCCGGTGGAGGCCCCGATATCGATCGCGACCAGGCCCCGCACGTCGACTCCCGACGCTTCCAGCACCGGCGCGAGTTTCTCGCCGCCTCGGCTCACATACGGTGGCGGTTGCTTTACCACCAACGCGGCCGCATCGGTTACCTGCGTTCCCGGCTTGTCCGCGGTTCGACCATCGACGCGCACGCGCCCGGCCAGCACCAGGCGGCGCGCCAGGCTGCGCGACCCCACCAGGCCACGTTCCACCAGAGCTTGGTCGAGCCGAGATCTCATGGCCACGCAGTAACTCTAACTACCGCGAGCGATCGACGATGTAGGCGGCGATCTCCCGGAGGGTGCTCGCGGCGTCCCCGAACGACTCCAGGGCATCGTCCGCCTGTCGCATCAGCCCCTGTGTTTCGTCGCGGGCCTCTTCGGTGCCGACCAGCGACGGGAACGTCGGCTGACCGCGGTCCGCGTCGCCGCCCGGACGCTTGCCGAGCTGTGCGACATCGCCCTCGACATCGAGCAGATCGTCGACGATCTGGAAGGCAAGCCCGATGGCATCGCCGTAGCGCCGCAGCGCAACGAGGTCGGCTCCCGAGGCCCCGGCGAGAATCCCGCCACAGAGCACCGACGCGGTGAGCAGGGCGCCGGTCTTGGCGGCGTGCAGGCATCGCAGCTGCTCGATCTGCAGCGAGCCGCCAGCGGCCTCAAGGTCCATGGTCTGGCCGCCGCACATGCCGGAGCTGCCCACCGCCGCGCCGACCGCGGCGATCGCGGCCAGCCAACGCTGCGGGTGGGGCGATCCTCGTCCGGCGTGCGCGAGGTGCTCGAACGCCAGCGCCTGCAGGGCGTCGCCAGCGAGAATGGCGATCGCCTCGCCGAACAACACATGACAACTGAGCTTGCCACGCCGGAGCTGCTCGTCGTCGAATGACGGCAGGTCGTCGTGGATGAGCGAGTAAGTGTGGATCAACTCGACGCTACAAGCGGCCGCCAGAACCTCATCGGGCTGCACCCCGCAGGCCTTGCCGGCCGCGATCACCAACAGCGGACGTAGCCGCTTGCCGCCGGCGAACACCGAGTGCCGCATCGCCCGGTGCAGGCTTTCCGGTTCGGCCTCGGGTCCCGCAAGCACGGCGGCGAGCGCAGCCTCCACCCGGGCTCGTTCGCGCTGCATGAACGTGCCTAGGTCACCGATCGCCACCTCCAGCGTCGGCTGCTCAGTCATCCGCTGAGTCCTCTGGTTGCTCGAGCTGTTCGACGACCGGTTCGCCTTCCAGGTTCCTGGTCAACAGCTCGAGCTTTTGCTCGACTCCCTCGAGCCTTGCGCGGCAGTGGCCGAATAGCTCCACAGCGCGCTCGTAGACGCGTAGCGCGTCCTCGAGCGGTATGTCGCCCTGTTCGAGCTGGTCTGCGAGCGCCTCGAGCTGCACGAGGGCGGTATCGAAGCTCAAAGAAGCGACCGGAACGGAGTCGTCGGAAGGCAAGAAAACCTCCAGTAGAGCAAGATCACGAAAGATGCTAACACCGGGCCGGATGGCCAACAATCGAGGCTTCCGCGGGCTAGCAGCCGGGAGTTTGGATTTGAGTACTTACTCCGGTGCCTGTGTTTGCAGAACCTCACACTCCAGGCTTCCCGCTGCCAGCCGCACCTGGACCCGATCGCCGACGTCGACATCCGCCGCCCGGAGCAGCAGACGCCCGTCCGGGGTGCGGCACAGAGCGTACCCGCGCCCGAGCACCGCGACCGGGCTCAGCGCCTCGGTGCGTGCCGCCAGCGTCCCCAGGCGTTCGCGTGCCGCGTGCACTCGATCGGTTGCCGAGCCGCGAAGTCTTGTCGACAGCCCTGCGAGGACCTCGCGCTGCCGGCGCGCCGCCCGTAGCGGTGTCATCCGGGCCAATGCTCTGGATGCCACCTCGAGGCGTTTGGCACGATGCAGCAGCGACGCTTCGAGCGTGCCCTCCAGCTCCTCCCACGCCAGGTCGAGGCGTTGATGATAGGCCTGCAGGCTCCGCTCCGGTCGGCGCAGCGCCCGATGCAAGGGCGGGGCGTACAAGCGCCGGTGTGCCCGCTGCGCGAGAGCCTTCAGCGCCCCCCCGGCCCGCTGCCGCAGTCCTTCCAAGACCGACAGCAGCTCGTCGCGGGCGGGGGCGACGATCTCCGCCGCCGCGGTCGGCGTTGCGGCCCGCAGGTCGGCTACCAGGTCAGCGATCGTTACGTCGATCTCGTGGCCCACCGCCGAGACTACCGGTATCGCGCAGGCGGCGATCGCGCGCGCGACGCGCTCCTCGTTGAACGCCCACAGGTCCTCGCGTGAGCCACCACCACGGCCGACGATCACGACCTCGGCCTCACCGTGGTGCTCGAGCAGCTCGATCGCGGCCGCGATCTGCGCCGCTGCGCTCGGACCCTGCACCGTGCTCGGCGACAGGATGACCCGCAGGTTGACGCCGCGTCGCTCCCACACCCGGGTCATGTCGCGCCAGGCGGCGCCGGTGTCTGAAGTTACCACCCCGACGCAGGCGGGCATGCCGGGCAGCGTCCGCTTGCGCTCGTCGGCGAACAGGCCCTCCGCTTGTAGGCGCCGCTTGAGCTGCTCGAAGGCCAGCTGCTGGGCTCCCCAGCCCACCGGCTCGAGCAGGTTGGCAATGAGCTGAAAACGGCCGGCTCGCTCGTACAGGGTCAACCGTCCCATGGCGGTGATCTCGAGCCCGTCCTCGAGCTCGAAGGGCACCGCAATGTTGTCGCCACGGAACATCGCCACGTTGAGCACGGCGCTGTCATCCTTGAGGTTGAAGTACCAGTGGCCGCTGGCCTGGCGCCGGAAGCCGCTGATCTCGCCGCGCACCCAGACCGTTGGGAAAGTAGCCTCGAGCCCGCCGCGTACCTCGGCCAGCAGCTCGCTCACCGTCCATATCGGTTCCTCGTCCATCGGCTCGAGCGGCAGCGTGGAGGGCTCGGCCACGGCGGTGCTCAGTCGCTCTCGCCCAGTGGTCGCGCCGGGTCCAGGATCGGGTGGACGGCGGTGGCGCGCCCGGACTCCGGGTCCGCCTCGACGAGCACGCCGGCGACGCGCAGATTGCCGCTCGCCACCTGGAAGCGTACCGGTCGAGCGGTCAACAGGCGCTCGAGCGCCAGATCGGGACGGGTACCGATGATCGAGTCATAGGGCCCGGTCATGCCGACGTCGGTGCAGTACGCGGTTCCGGCCGGCAGAATCCTGCAATCGGCAGTGGGGACATGGGTATGGGTACCGACCACCGCGGTGGCGCGGCCATCGCAATACCAGCCCATCGCAAGCTTCTCGGAGGTCGCCTCAGCGTGCATGTCCAGCAGGATCACCTTGGCCCGATCGCCGATTTCGTCCAGGACGCGATCGAGAGCGTGAAAGGGACAATCGATCGCGGGCATGAACACCCGCCCCTGGAGGTTGACGATCGCAACCGGCTGGCCGTGGCGTGAACGCCCGAGGAAGACGCCGCTGCCGGGGGCGCCGGCCGGGTAGTTGTCCGGCCGCAGTAGCCGCGGCTCGGACCCGAGATAGCCAAGGATCGAAGCCTGGGCCCAGATGTGGTTACCGCTGGTGATCACATCGACGCCGAGGGCGAACATCTCATCGGCGATCGCCGGCGTGATGCCCCTGCCGCCGGCCGCATTCTCGCCGTTGACCACGGTGAAGTCCGGGCGCCACTGCTGGAGCAGGTGCGGCAGGCGCTCGGACAGGATGCGCCGACCCGGCTTGCCGACGACATCACCGAGAAACAGTAGCTTCAATGCGCGATCTCCACCGCGCGGGTTTCGCGGATGACGGTGACCTTGATCTCGCCGGGGTACTGGACCTCGCGCTGGATCCGATTGGCGATATCGCGCGACAGCCACATCGATTCATCGTCGCTGACCTGTCCCGACTCGACGATGATGCGGAGCTCACGACCAGCCTGGATGGCATACGCCTTGGAGACCCCGCGGAACGAGTCGGCGATATGTTCGAGCTTCTGCAACCGCTTGACGTAGGTCTCGAGCATGTCGCGACGAGCACCGGGTCGGGCCGCCGAGAGCGCGTCGGCGGCTTGCACCAGCACGGCTTCGACGGTTGCCGGCTCGACGTCGAAGTGATGCGCCTCCATCGCCTGGATCACCTCTTTGCTCTCGCCGTACTTACGCAGCAGCTTGATGCCGATCGTCAGGTGGGTGCCCTCTATGTCCTGATCCACCGCCTTGCCGACATCATGCAGCAGACCGCCACGGCGGGCGACGAGCTCGTTGCTGCCGATCTCGGCGGCCATGATGCCGGCGATGGTGGAGACCTCGACGGAGTGCCGCAGCACGTTCTGCCCATAGGAGGTCCGATACTTGAGCATGCCGAGCAGACGGTTGAGCTCCGGGGCGAGATCATGGATCCCGACTTGCGCAGCCGCGGCGACACCATCTGCAAGGATCTGCTCTTCCATCTCGTCTCGCACTCGCTGCACGACCTCCTCGATGCGCGCCGGATGGATCCTTCCGTCTGCCACCAGGCGGTCGAGGGCGAGCTTGGCGACCTCGCGCCGGTAGGGGTCGAAGCTGGAGATCAGCACTGCCTCGGGGGTATCGTCGACGATCAGATTGACCCCGGTCATGAGCTCGAAGGCGCGGATATTGCGGCCCTCCCGGCCGATCACGCGGCCCTTCATCTCGTCGGCCGGCAGCTGCACCACGGAGACGGTGTTTTCAGCCACGTGGTTGCTCGAGCAGCGCTGGATGGCGAGCGCGATGACGCGATGGCATTCGCGCTTGGCCTTATGCCGAGCTTCCTCGATGATCCTCTGAGCCAGCTTGGCGCCTTCTTCCTTGGCCTCGCGCGCCATGGCGCGAACAAGCTCCGCCTTGGCGTCGTCGCGCCCGTAGCGGGCGAGGTGCTCGAGCTTGGTGATCGCCTCGTTGCGATGCTTGGCAGCCTCTTGTTTGAGCAACTCGGCGTCGCGCTCGATCGTCTGCAGGCGCTCCTCGTAGCGCTTGAGCTTCCGCTCGCGCTCGTCGAGCTTGTTGAGGCGCCGCTCGAACGTTTCCTGGCGGTCGTGCAACCGTCGCTCGGCCTCGGACATCTGCTGCCGCCGCTCGCGGGTGTCCTCCTCGAACGTGCGCCGCTCGGCATGGAGTTGCTCGCGTCCCTCGACGCGTGCTTCCTTCAGAACCATGCCGGCCTGCTGTTGCGCGTCCTCTACGATCCGTTTCGCCTCAGCACGCGCCGCGTGCGCCACCTCGTTGGCGAGGCGCCGCTTCAGTTGGTACCAAACGGCGAGCAACCCCACGCCGACGATGGCGAAGGTGCCGGCCTGCACCCAGAGAAAATTCATGTCACCCTCCTGGCGCACGAGAGGGGGACAGGCAGAAGACGACCGACAAACTACGACAGCATGACGCTGGAGCTTCCGCGTCGGTGGTCAGCTCACGAAGGGTAGTTCTCGGCGGCTATCGGGTGGACCGACCTCCGGGAGACGCGGCTAACCGGCCCGGAGGCACTGGGCCTCCGCGCGCTATCGCCGCCATTGCATGGACTCTTCGTGTCGTCATTCGGCTCGATGCCGTCCGATATCTCATTCCACCGACTCGATCGCCTCGGTCAGCGTGCGTGCCAAGTCGCGAGTCTGTTCGGTGATCTCTGTCTCCCGCCGCTCGAGAGCCGTACGGGTCTTGTAAACGTCGTCAGCAATGTTGAGAGCCGCCAGCACGGCGACCCCCACCACATCGCCGGGCGCTACTTGCTCGCCGATTTGGCGCATGCGCCGGTCGACGTAGCGTGCCAGCGCCCGGATCGTATCTGGATCATGGTCGCCCCTAATGTTATAGCGGCGGCCGAAAATTTCAACGCTCGTCATCGGAGCCGACCGGGACTCGGGATCGAGGGTGGAGAGCGCCGCGGCGGCGGTGTCGCGTTTACTCGGCATGAGCTGCGACCTCCAGGCGGCCAAGAAGCTCACGCAGGCGGCTCTGTACCGCGCTGCGTTCCTGCTCCAGCTGTGCGAGCTGTTCCAACCGTGCCCGGTCGGCGGTGCGGACCTGCTCCAACCCGGCGATCTGAGCCTGCAGCATTTGCACTTGCTCGAGAAGCTCGCGCCGCTCCTGGCGCAGGCGCACCACCATCTGAGCGGTGCGCTCGACGATCTGTGGTAGCTCCCCCCACAGCGGGTCCGCCATCATGTCTCGGTCCTTGGTGGCGGTGGCTGGCTTCGTGCCCGCGGTCAAGAAAACGCGGTGAGCCGGTGCCCGGTGGGCTCAACGCCGCCGCGCCCCGAGGCTCCGCTCGAGGTGGGCCACCACCGATTCGTGAGCCGCTTCGATCTCCTCGGCCGTCAGAGTGCGCTCGGTGGACCGATAGGTCAACCGCAGCGTCAAGCTCATGTGGCCGGAGGCCAGCTCCCGCCCCCGGAACACGTCTATGAGCTCGATCCCTGTAAGTGGCAAATCCTGCAGCGAGAGCACTTCCCGTTCGACCCGTGCGTACGCCACGTCGCTGGCGACCAGCAACGAGACGTCCCGGGCGCTGGCCGGATATCGAGGCAGCGGTGTCACCCGCAACGGCGGGTGCGGGGCACCGACCAGGTCGTGGATGTCGATCTGTGCGACCCAGATCGCCAGGTCGCTGCCGAATGCGCGGGCGGCATCGGGGTCGAGCTTGCCGGCAAAACCGAGGATGCTCTCACCCACGGCCAGGTGAGCCGCCAGTCCCTCCTGTAGCCCGGGCACCGCTGCCGGCTGCCAGTTCCATTGCTGCCAGCGCATGCGGGTGGCCAGGGTGTCGAGGCTGCCTTTGAGATCCAAGAGATCCAGCTCCCGTGAACCGTCGCGGAAATGCCGTGGAAGCGCCGGGCCACAGGCAACGAGCGCCAGACTGCGGCGCTCCGACGGCGGCGCACCGCCGGTTTCAGCGGCAAACGAGCGTCCGATCTCGAACAATCGGACCCGGCTGGCACCGTTAT
>JACZXM010000304.1 GCA_022571615.1 Acidobacteriota bacterium
CGCCGAACGAGCGGAGCGAGAATGGCAGACAGGCCGCATCCGCTTGCACGCGGCGCAGCTCGGGGGAGCGAAACGCGGAGGGCTCGGTGAGCATGGCGAGGGAGAAGTCCAACGCTACCGACCGCCCCGCACCTGCCCGCAGCGCCAGGCGCGACAAACGGGCCTTGCCGCATCCCAGGTCGAGAAACCGCTCGCCGCGCACCGGCGGCATCAGGCGCTCGAGCATCTCGGCCTCGAGCCGCTGCAGGACATTGGGCACGTCCCCGTAGCTGCTCGCCCAGCGCTCGTAGGCCGGATGGGGCTCCAGTTGCGGGTGTCGCCGGCGTGCCTCCAAGAGCCTGCCCAACCTTGGCGCAGCGCGACCGACCGCCGCGGCCCCCGGCGTGCGCCGCTTCCACCAACGAGGGTTATCCGCCACGTCGCTCGAACTCCAGCAGATAGTGATCGCACAGCCACGGCGCGGGGAAGCGATGCGAAACCGCCGTTTCCCAACGCTGTAGGCGCTCGAACAAGCGCGGCCAACGATCAACCAGATCGGCGAGCTGCGAGTGCGGCAGCAGCACGCCGATGCCGCGCATCCCCAGAGGTCGGAACCACGGCTCGAACTCGCGCTGCAGGCGACGCGGGCTCGGGTACCAGACCCGAACCTGCCGGCCGCCCAGGCGCGCCGGTGCTCCGGCCCGCAGGCGGCGACAGGCGTCCCCGAACCGACCGCGCCGCACGAACGCGGCCGTCTCCCACGGGCACAGCGGCCCCATCACCACGACGATCAGACGCCCGCCCGGTCGCACGCACGCACCGAGTTCGCGCGCCAGCGCCGGCCGGTTGCTGACGCAGTTGAGCGCACCGAAGTTGGAAAAACAGCCGTCGAACGGGACCAGCGAGCCGGGCTGGTCGGCCGCGAGCACCGCCTTGAGCGTGTGCTCGGTGCCGCTCTCGACGCCGTTCAGGTCGACCCGCGCCAGGCGTACCGCATGGGTCAGCCCTGCACCCCGGATCTTGCCATCGGCCACCGCGAGCATCGCCGGCGAGCCGTCTGTCGCGAGTGACTGCACGCCCCGGCGCGCCAGCCAGATGGCATCCTCGCCGGTACCGCAGCCGAGCTCCAGAACGCGCTGCCCCGGGATGTAGACCGCCAGATACCGGTGCACCGCCTGGCGCAGCCAGCGCCCCAGCTGGCGGTCGGTGAAGAAATGGTCGTAGTCCGCCGCCCGCTCGTCGAAGGCACCAGCCGAGCTGACCGTTGGGTCAGCACTCATGTCCGCCGGCGCCGGCATGCTGCCGCCGGGTCGCGAGCATCCCCAGACGGCCGAGGCGAGAGCTCAGATAGCTCTTCGCCCGCCGTCCATAACTCCCCGGCCCCTGGCCGCGCAGCCGATATCGCTCCACCTCGCTGACCATCCAGCGCGTGGCAAAACGATAGAAGCGATCGGACTGCCGACCGTGCACCCCGAGATCGCGGTCCGAAGTGCTTGCCCACGGCCCAGACTGCACGATGCGATCGGCGACCTGCTCGTAGTACGGCGTGCCCTTGATAGGATAGGCGACGGTGGTGACGAAGCGATCGGGGGCGGCGCGCTCGAGAAACCGCACCGTTGCCTCGATGTCGCTTACCTGCTCGCCGTCGTAGCCGAGCATGATGAACAGCCCGGCTTCGATGCCGTGCCGCTGGAGCAGACGGACGATACGCTCCACGCGGCGCGCGTCGGTGCGCCGCTGCATCGCATCGAGGATGCGCTGCGAACCGCTTTCGGCGCCGACCCACAGCCGGCGACAGCCCATCGCCGCGAGTCGCTCGATGATCGGGGCGTCGAGGCGGTCCTCGCGAGAGATGGTCTCAAACGGTATGTGCAGATCCCGCCGCTGCAACTCGTCGGCGTACTCGTGAATCCAGCGATGGCTGATGGTGAACACATCGTCGCTGTACCAGACCATGTCGGGACCGTAATGCTCGATAATGTGCTCGAGTTCGTCGGCGACGCGCGCCGGCGACCGCCGCCGGTGGGTAAAGCCAAACACCCCGTGGCTGCACCAGTTGCACGTGAACGGGCAGCCGCGGGCGGTGATCAGCGACACCGACCCGGCGCCGTGGTGTCGGCGCCACACGTCGATGTACGCATCGATATCGATCGCCGCACGATCCGGCAGCGGCAGCGCATCGAGATCCGCGATCTGGGCGCGCGGCGCCGTACGTACCGGTACTGCTGGAGCCGCTCCCTCCACCTCGGGCAGGTAGTGAATCCCGGCGATGTGCTGCAGATCGATGGCGCCGTGCTCGAGCAGATGCGGTACGAGCTCTAGCATGGTGAGCTCACCCTCGCCCTCGACCACCACGTCGGCTCCGACACCGAGATACTCGCTGGCGTAGTTGCTCGGCTCCGGCCCCCCTACCACCACGATGGCGCCAAGCCGCCGGCACGCGGCGATCGATTCCACCACCTGCGCGCGCGTCATCAGGTTGGCGTAGATTCCGACAATCGCCGGGCGATGCCGCCGCAGATGCTGCTCGAATTGCTGGCGGGTGCTGAAGGTCGTGTCGTAGACCCCTACATCAAGATCGTGGGCTTTGAGGTAGGCGGAAAGGTAGAGGAGGCCGAGCGGCGGATACGGACGCATGATCTGGCGTTCGTGCGCGTCCGCCTCGAGAAAGTACGCATGCGTGAGCAACACGTCCATGCTGGGCTAGCCTTGCGGTGTGGGGGTAGCGGCTTGGTCCCGATCGATGTGCACGGGCGCCAGCGAGAGCCCGCCGGCGGGGGCCACCTCGCAGCGCCGTAGACGCCAGCGCTCGATCGGCAGGCGCACGGTGTGCACGATGGCAGCTGCCAGCAGGCGCAAGTGGCGGGCGCCAGCGTCGTTGGGGTGGTGGAGGAGATCGAGCAACGCAGCTCGCGCGCGGTCGCGCCGGAATTCTAGCTGCACGAGTCGGTGCAACTGCCGATAGAACTCCTGGCTGAAGGGCCCGGCATACAACATCGCCAGATCCTCGGAGTCGACCCAGTTACGCTTGCTGCCGAGCTGATCGCGCACCCGGGCGTGGAACTTGGTACCCGGCAGCGGATACGACACCGAAATGCCGATTTCATCGGGACCGCAGCGGCGCACCAGTTGCCGCGTCAGCTCTATGTCAGCGCGCGTCTCTCCCGGGTAGCCGAACTGCAGGAAGAAGCCGACACCGATACCGCACTCTCGCAGCAGCCGCGCCGCCTCCTCGACCTGCTTTACGGTGGTTCCCTTCTCCATCGCGTTGAGAATTTTCTGCGACCCGGACTCCGCTCCCAGCCACACGCTGCGACAACCCGAGCGCTTCAAAGCGGCGATCTCCCCGTCGCGCAGCAGCAGATCGGCACGGCTGAGACACTTGTACGGAACCTCGACCCGAGCACGCTCGAGAGCGGCGGCGAAACGCTGCAACCAGCCCGGTTGCAGGCCCATGATGTCATCGGCAAAGGCGATGTGCTCGACGCCATAGCGATCGCGCAGGTGTACGATCTCCGCCACGACGTGCTCGGGGCTGCGGCTGTGGTAGATCTGGCCCCAGATCGGCTTGGCGCACCAGTTACAATGAAACGGGCAGCCGCGCGTGGTCGCCATGTTGAGCGAGAAGTAGCCATGCCGGCGGCGCCAGATCGTGGCGTAGCGATCCAGGTCGACCAGATCCCAGGCTGGTTGCGGTATCGCGTCCAGATCGTCCGCCACCGGGCGCCGCCCGGTGTCGCGCATGGCGCCGTCCTCGCCAAGGAAACGCAACCCGACGATCTGCCCGTGTGCGGGCATGGCGCCGGCGCCGGTGGGCGCGTCAAGCAGCTCGACCAGCGTTGCCTCCCCTTCGCCAACGAGAACGAAATCGGCACCGCGCTGCAGGTATTGCTGCGACTGGTCGGTGGCATCGGAGCCGCACACCAACACCAGACAGTTGCGCGCCTTGGCAAGCTCGATCATGCGATACGCCGCCGTGCGCATGCGCAGCAGGCACATCTTGGACAGGTAGTTGAAGTTGTCCTCAAAGAGCACTGCGATCCGCGGCTCGTGCTCTCGTAGGGCCACGTCCCAGTCGTTCTCTGACTCGGCGAGCATGGCGTCGAAGAACGCGACCGAGTGACCACGATCGCGCAAGCACGCCGCCGCCCACAGCGATCCAAGTGGCGGGTACGGTCGCATCGCACGCTCGAGCTTGGGATCGAACCGCAGGTAATACGACTGCCCGATGAGCACGCCCCTCACCGCTGCACCCCGTAGCGACGCTGGAATTGCCGGCCATACACGCGCGGTGCCCGAGGCTGACCGGGATCCACCTTGTCTCGTCCACCGTGTGCCGGAAGCAGTCGCGTCACGGCCTCGGCGGCGACCGCATCGCCGAGTAGCTCGCCGAGACGGTCACCGAAGCGAGCCCGAATCACGTCGGTGTAACCGCCACCGACGACGAGCTGTCGATCGCGCCGGTAGTAGCGCCGCAGCTGGCAAAGGCTCACCCCCCGGGGCCGTAGACGCAGCGCGTAGTAGCGCAGCAAGAGTGCATACAGCAGCCGGTCGAGTGCGCCGCCAATCGGCCCGCTGAAGATCCGTTCGACCA
>JACZXM010000305.1 GCA_022571615.1 Acidobacteriota bacterium
GCGGCTTTATTTACGGTTATCTTAAAGGCTGGGATTGGTACAAGGCCGCCCGGATGGGCAACGCTTGTGGTGCGATAGTAGTAACCCGCCATGGCGCAGCGAATTTCATGGCTTATGAAGAGGAAGCTCTCCAGTTCATTGAAAAACGGGGGGGCTTTTAAGAATGAGAACCAGACGCCTCACAATGGCTCAAGCCATCATTGAATTTCTCAAGAATCAGTACATTGAGCGCGATGGCCGGCAACAGCGAGGTCTGGCCGACCAGCAGCAGCGTGAGATTCGGCTGCGCGTCGGTCTCGAAATTCAGCAGCAGCCGAATCGTTTCCAGCGCCCCGGTTTCGGCCAGTAGTTGGGCCTCGTCGATCACGATCACCGCGTGGTGCCGGTTCTCGAGTCGCTGTTCGAGCGATTGCAGCAAGCCGGTCGGCCCCTCCAGACTGAAGGGCACCTCTGGGATCAGACAATAGTTCACGGAGGCATCCGCGAGGGTCGCATAGGCGGCGATGAAGCCCGACAGTCGCCCCATCAATTTTACTAGGCCGATGCCATTTTGGGCGTCGTGGGCTTCGGTATGGGCCGCGACGATCGATCGGGTAGCCTCGTTCACCGCGGTGGCGAACCCGAAGCTGCGCTCGATCCAGATCAGATCATTGTCGATTGTCTTCGGGATGCCGATCACGGAGATCGCCACACCGCGCCGGGCAATCTCGTCGGCCAGAGCCGATGCGCCCTTGAGCGTGCCGTTACCGCCGATGGCAAACAGAATGCTGATCCGTCGCCGCACCAACGTATCGACCATGTCGCCCGTTTCCTGCGGCCCGCGCGACGTGCCCAGCATGGTGCCGCCGGTCTCGTGGATGTTGTGGACTGCTGCTGGCGTGAGTGCCATCGGCACCTCACCGTTGTGTTCAATCAGGCCGGAGTAACCGTGCCGGAAGCCCACGATGTGACGGATCCTGTACTGATGCCAAAGCGTCAGGACGATCGAGCGGATCACGTCGTTGATGCCCGGGCACAGCCCGCCGCAAGTGACGATGCCGCAGCGTGTTCCCGAGGGGTCGAAGAAAACCCGCTCGCGCGGGCCGGCGGGCTCGAACCCGATCTGTGCTCCGTCCTCTCGTAGCGTCAGCTCCCGGGTATCGGAGGCCACCAGAATCCGGTAGTCATCCTCGAGGAACAGCGTACCGCTCTGGCGGAGGGGAGAGACGTGCTCCGGGGGTCCGAGCCGCCGGATGCGCAGCTGCTCGGGCGCTGGGAGCGCGGTTACCCTCAACGGCGGAGCGTGTCGCGGAGAATGCTGGCCGCCCGATCCGCGTCCTGCTGGGCGAACGTCAGCATGGGGCGGAAACGGATCGAGCGCTGACCACACGCCAGGGTCGCCAACCCCGCCTCCCACAGGCCGGAGCGCAGCGCGTCCCGTTGGTGGCCGTCGGGCAGATCGAAAGCGATCATCAAGCCCCGCCCGCGCAGGTTCGTAATCTGCGGGAAGTCCGCCTGCAACGCCGCGAGCTGCTCGATCAAGTGGCGTCCCACCTTCGCCGCGTTGTCCACCAGGTTGTGGTCGCGGATGATCTCCAGGTACTTGGCAGAGCGAACCATGTCGACCAGGTTGCCGCCCCAGGTGGAGTTGATGCGTGACGAGACGTGGAACACGTTGTCGGGCACCGCATCGATGCGTCGCGTAGACATGATGCCGCAGACCTGGGCTTTCTTGCCGAAGGCGACGATGTCAGGGGTCACATCCAGCTGCTGGAAGGCCCACATCGAGCCCGTCAGCCCGATGCCGGTCTGAACCTCGTCGAAGATCAGCAGGACCTCGTGCTCGTCGGCTATCTCGCGCAGGCGCTGCAGAAACTGGGGGCGGAAGTGGTTATCGCCGCCCTCACCCTGTATCGGCTCGATGAGGATCGCGGCGATGCCGTGTGAGTCGGCCGCGAAAGCAGCCTCGATCTCCCGAACGGACTGCTCTTCCGCGCTGGCGACGGCTGCCTCCTGGAGCGGGAAGGTGATCTTGGGGTTGGAGACTCGTGGCCACTGAAACAGAGGGTAGTCACGCGTCTTGGTGGAATCGGTGTCGGTGGTCGAGAGGGTGTAGCCGCTGCGGCCGTGGAATGCTTCCTGGAAGTGCAGGATCTTGTCGCCACCGGTCTCGATGCCGCGGGCACGATTGAGCTGCCGCTTCCAGTCAAAGGCCGCTTTCATGGCGTTTTCGATCGCCAAGGCTCCGCCGGCGACAAAGAACAGATAGCGAAACTCGGCCGGAGCTGCGACCTCGCGGAATACCTTGACGAAGGCACCGAACTCGGCGCTGTAGACATCGCTGTTGGCCGGGTTGGCGATGGCGGCGCGCATCAGCGCCTCGCGGAACGCCGGTTCATCGAGGTCCGGGTGGTTGTGCCCCACCGGTAGCGACGCGAAGTAGGAATAGCAGTCCAGGTACTCCTTGCCCTCGAGTGCATCGACCATGATCGAGCCGTGCGAGCGCGCAAGATCGACGACGAGGTGGAACCCGTCCACAAGGATGTTGTCGCGAAGGATGGGAAAGACCTGGTCGGCCGGAACGGTGAACTCGCGAGTAGCGGTAGCTTCGGGCATGGCGCCCTCCCTGACAGCGAAGGATCTGAGCGTCGGCGCGCGCCGACAAGAAAACGCGCGGTGGTAGCTCAGTCAGTGTCCGGTGGCGCGAAGATGGCCGGCCGTGATCGCTCCGGAAGTCGGGGCTGCAAGCTATGCGACTTCATTGGTACCTCGTGCGCGGCAGATTTCCTACTACCTACCCAAACTGTAACTTGCATTCTTCGCCGGCGCACCATTGCGGCGGGACGGCTCACTTTCGGGGCCGGCGCGCCATGCCGATCAGCAACGCCGCGACCGACACGCCGGCCAGGTTCGCAACCAGATCCCAGCCTGTGTTTCGATAGCCTCCTACGTTGGTCTCGGGACCTAACGCGGCCATTTACCGCTACTTACCGCTACTTACCGCTAGGACCGTATCCTTACTGTTTTCAAGCACTTGGCGGAGACTCGTTCTACGGCTTGTTACCGCTCGTTACTGCTTACTACGGCTAGGCCCGTTACCTTTTCGTTACCTTTTGTGTGGACGCTCCACCCCCCGCCCCACCGACAACGCGCAACTTGCGCGCTGGCACCGGGATCATCTCGTTGAGGCGTCGCATCGCCTCGTTGCTCGTCGAGACGAACAGATGGCCGTAGGTATCCATCGTGAACGACGTCGAGGCGTGCCCGAGCTGGCGGCTGACGTACTTCGGGTTCTCTCCCTGTCGGATCAGGAGCGATGCGTAGGTATGCCGCAGCGAGTGAAGGCCCACCGTGGGGGGTAGCCCGGCGCTCTTGCGGATCTTGCAGAACGTCCCGGCGTACCACGCATCCGGGCCCATCGGTTGGCCCGTGGGGGTACGGAATACAACCCCCGGGCCCATCGGCGGACATGTAGCCCGATGCGCTGCCAGCACGTCCAGCACTCGCTGCGGCACGTCGACGGTGCGCTCGGACAGCTTCGACTTGGGCGTGCTGATCGTGCCCCGCCACACGGCCCGTCGCACCCGGATCCGGCCGCCGACTTCGCCGTCACCGACTTCGATATCGTCCCATTGAAGCCCGAAGATTTCGCCACGGCGGAGCCCGGCGAACAGACCGACATGGATGATGGCGTTTGCTTCGGGTTCGTCAACCGCAGTCAGTAGAGCGGCCATGTCCGAATCTTCCAGGAACGTGGCCTCGCATCGCTGGATCCGGAGGCGCTTTTGCCCCACAAGCGGATCGTGGCTCATGTAGCATTGCGCCGGCGCCCGGGCCCATCCGAGAATGCTCCGCAAGAGCGTCAACAAATTGTTGAAGGACTGCTGTGACATCGCGCCGCTTGCCACCTTGTCGGCCAGCTCAGCACGCCACTTCTTCATGACGGATGCGGTGAGCTGGTCTGAGCGGTAGTCGCCGAGCGCCGGATTGAAATGCCGCTTAACCCCGCTGCGATAAGAAGCGGCAGTGGACGGCTTGATCTCGCCCAGCTTTTGCCGGGTGTCCAAGTCAGAGAGCCACGCCCTGAACACGTCGCGCATGAGTGCGGGCTTGACCTCCTGCCAGCTCCCCTCATGTACCGACTTCACGACGGCGGCGAGGAACCGTTCGGCGTCCTTCCTGCGCTTGAACGTCTTTCGCTTCTGCTTGCCGCCGGCCCGCCAGGCGGCCTTGTACCGCTTCGTCTTCCCGTCCTTGAGTGTGAGGGTGATGATGCTGCCGGTCATCGGTTCCTCTTCTTCTTGGTGCGCTTGCGGGGTCGGAGCTGAGGCGTCGCCCCTTTCCCGACCTCCCGCCTGACCCGCTTCACGTACTCGGCGTGGTAGTCGCGGGGGTGCTTGCTGGTGAACGCGGCCTGGCGAAAGTGATGCGAGCAGGCCGGGTCGTGGTAACGCTGACGGCCGTGCCGTGGCAAGAACCACTCGCGGCACTGCTCGTACTTGCATCGGCGAAGCTGCGGCCACCATTCAGCAAGAAGGTCTGCGGCCGTTGCTATCGTGATCGTGCTTGGCTTC
>JACZXM010000306.1 GCA_022571615.1 Acidobacteriota bacterium
TCATTTGGACGAGAACTATGACCATGGCCTCTGGGAAACCCGGCCTGGCGACTATGTCATGTTGGCAGTCAGCGATACGGGGAGTGGCATCGACGCTGAAGCGCTGCCCCATATTTTTGAGCCCTTCTTCACCACGAAGAAGGACGGCAAGGGCACGGGTTTGGGGCTAGCTACGATTCACGGCATCGTCAAGCAGAACAAGGGATCGATCGAACTCGAAAGCAAACTGGGGGGTGGGACGGTATTCAAAGTCTACCTGCCACGTGTAGCGGAGTCTCCTGATGCATCTGCGGAGCAGCCGGTAGAGGACACTGAGAGCGGCGCCGAGACGCTCTTGGTGGTGGAAGACGAACAAGGCCCGCGCCGTGTGGCGCTTCGTATCCTAAATGAACGCGGCTACAATGTACTTCTGGCAAGAGATGGCGAAGAGGCCATGCGCCTGTCTCACGAACATGGTGGCCGCATTGACTTGGTCGTAACCGATGTGGCGATGCCGCGTATGGGTGGCGCCAAACTGGCAGAACAATTGAGGGAGTTGCACCCCCAGATCAAGGTTCTCTACATGTCTGGCTACACCGACAGTATGCTGATCAGCCAAGAGGTTTCGGCAGAGCAAGCAGCATTCCTGGAGAAGCCTTTTACATCGAATACGCTCAGTCGAAAAGTACGGGACGTATTGGATGGTGACACGTTAATGGACCGCCAAAGAGGTGACCGGGAAGCCGCCTAACCGCATCCTGGTGGCAGACGAGTGCCCTCGGCCGATGCCGGTTCCTCTTACTCGAACCGCAGCGCCTTCATCGGGTCGACCCGGGAGGCCCGCAAGGCAGGCAGGTACCCCGCGCCGAGCGCGACGAACGCCAGTAGCACTGTGGTGACGACGAGAACCACGGGGTCGTTTCCCTCGAGCTCGAACAGCAAAGAGGCGGCCGCTCGGCCGAGCAGCAGCGCCGCCCCGATGCCGATCACCCCACCGACGAGCAGCATGCGACCTACCTGCTGGAGCACCATGCCTCGCAGGTTGCGGCCATCGGCGCCCTGTTTACGAATAGCTTCTGGTTCAGCTTCATGACGCCTAACGAAAAGGATCTTATCCGCGATGCGACCAGGGTACCGTGGTCGTAAGGGATGGAGTGGAGAGCATTGCAGATAAGATCCGTTGAACTGAACCGCGGGACTATCAGCTATGTGGATAGTATCGATCTGGCCCTCGGCGGCAACGATCTTGTGAGTACACAACGGCGCCCACTCGCACTGGCGGAACCAGTTGAACTGTGGTGATGGGCAGCTCTGCACGAGCACGTCGCGGTGAACTGCTCGTGCGCCGAGGATAGAGGACATACCTGGGGCGACGCCAGAGATCAATGGTGGAACTATTTTGTGCTCGGCTCGGTACGCTCACGAGGTATCCCAGAGCTCGGGTAGGCGGTCAAAGGTCTCGATGATCTGGAGGTTGCCCCGGCCGCAGTAGGGGCACCGACGGATATCAACGCCCACAACACGCAGCATCAGATCGGCGGCAGACTCGGGCGCCGAGGTCTCGGGCTCCGGCTGGCCGAGCAACTCACGACAGACAGCCAACCGTTGCGTGCGGTTGCGGTTGGCGAGGATGCCGTAATGGCGGATGCGGCAGAAGTTGTCGGGTAGCACGTGCAACAGGAACCGGCGGATGAACTCCTGAGCGCTCAGCTCCATGAGCCTGATGCGGCCACCGTCAGCGTAGTCCCTGTATCTGAAGGTCACCTTGTCCTCGTGCAGGGCCACGAGGCGGTGGTTGGAGATGGCTACCCGGTGGGTGTAGCGAGCAAGGTAATCGAGCACCTGCTCGGGACCCGCCATAGGCCGCTTGCAGTACACCACCCAGGATCTGGAGCGCAGCTGGGCCAGGAAGTTACGCCAGGCTGCGGGGTCGGCCAGGTGGGCCGTGCCCGAGCTCAAGGACACCTCGTCGCGCTCGTAGGCCCGCTGGAGCAGATCCAGGTACTTGGCGCAAAACACCGAAGAGAGGGCCCGGACCGGAAACAGAAAGCCCGGCTTGCCGTGGATCCATCGGTGATCGTCCTGCTCCAGCGCGCCGCCGGTGACGATGCAGTGCAGGTGAATGTGTTGGGACAGGTTCTGGCCCCAGGTGTGGAGCAGCGCGGTGATCCCGAGCGTTCCGCCCAGATGGCGCCGATCACGGCCGAAGCTCAACAACGTCTCCGCTCCGGCGCGGAACAGGAGGTTGTAGATGAGTCTCGGGTTGCCCTGCGCCAGGGGGTTGAGATCGTGCGGTAGGGTGAGAACGACGTGGAAGTACGGGATCTGTAACAACTCGGCCCGCCGGGCCTGGAGCCAGCGTTCCTGGGCCAGAGTCTGGCACTTGGGGCAGTGGCGGTTGCCACAGGAGTTGTACGCGATCCGTACCTTGCCGCACTGATCGCACTGGAGTCGGTGCCCCCCCAGCGCCGCAGTTCGGCACTGCTGGATCGCACGCATGGCCCGCAGCTGCACGGCGGCCAGGACACGGCCGCTCCGATACTGTCGACCGAATCGACGGAAGATGTCGGCGATCTGTAGCCCGGATCGTGTCGTGGCCGCCGGCGCCCTGGGCGCCGGAGACCCCACCGCGCTAACTGGTCTGGCGGTGCGGCAGCTCCAGTAGATCCAGTGGTGAGGGTCGGCCAACCAGGTCGCCGTGCGCCAGATGCAGGTACAGCATCGTGGAGCGGATGTGGCTATGGCCAAGTAACCGTTGGATCGTGTGCAGGTCCGTTCCGGCCTCCAGCAAATGGGTGGCAAAGGCGTGACGAAGCCCATGGATCCCGCCCCGCTTGGTGATCCTCGCTCGTTGCTTGGCGTGCTGATAGGCGCGTTGTGCGGTGGAGATGTCCATGGGCTTGTCGCCACCCCGTGCCGGGAACATCCAGGGGCGCGGACGATAGAGGCGCCAGTACGAGCGCAACTGCTCCAGCAGCCGCGACGAGAGCAACGTGTATCGGTCCTTGGCGCCCTTGCCGTAGTTGACCCGGATGCTCATCAGCTCGGCGTCGATGTCACAGACGCGAAGATGGCACAGCTCGCTGACCCGCAAGCCGGCACCGTATGCGAGCATGAAGATGGCGCGGTGCTTGAGCGACTCAGTCTGTTCGATGAGCCGGACGATCTGCTGGCGCGACAGGATCTCCGGCAGGCGTCGTGGTCGCTTGGCGGCAGGCACACACATCTTGCCGCGTTCATAGCTCAGGGTCGTGTTGTACAGAAAGCGCAGCGCGGCGACGGTGAGATTGCACGTGCTCCACGACAGCCCCCGGTCCTTGATCATGTGCAGCAGGTACGCTTGGACCTCTTGTTCGCTGATCTTGTCCGGCGGACGCTGGTAGTACTTGGCCAGCCCGGTAACCGCAGCGAGGTAGGACTTGCGGGTGCGATCGGCCAGACCGCGGATGATCATGTCGTTGTCCATACGGGTGCGAAGCTCGGACATGGAAGCCTCCGTGCGAGAAGGTGAGCAATAGCTCGAGCATCGTGATCGATGCCCGCACAGAAAGGCTTACTGTCCCCACTCCACCACTGGCAACCGTGTGTCCTGCTCCCAGCCCCCTCGATGCACCCCGGCACCCGCCGCCGGCAACGCGGCACCCGCCCCCTACGCGCCGCGCGTTTAGTTCAACTACTATTCGATTGCTTTCATCCTGCCGCCATACTTGACGATCGCCGCGGCCAAAGCAACGGGGGGATGTGCCGCAAGTCGCTGAGTCGAAGGGAATTCCGGGATTCCCGGTGGAGCGTTGGCTGCGGGGCTGGCTGGGAGCGGTAGAGGGGCGACCACGCAAGGGCGGAGCAGAGCCCGCCCGCTTCAGTCCTCGAGAAGCGCCAAACGACGCCGTGCCTCCCGTTTTCCAAGGTCACGCACAGCGACGAGCTTCGCGACCTGGGCTCTCCGAGGTTTGGATTCGCCGTGTTCGTACTTGTAGATCATTTTGCCACTCACGCCTGCTAGTAGGCCGTAATCTGCAGCAGACAGGCCGAGCTTCGCTCGATGGGACTTCAGCCCCTTAGGGAAGAAGCGTGTTCCCTCGGCCAGTTTCGGGGGCGGGGGTTTCTTCGCACGCTTACGTTCCTGCTGTTCTATCGGGGCGAGACGCTTCTCCAGATCGCTTGTCACTCTCTTTAGCTCGGCAATGTCACGACGGTATTTGGCTGATGCAGCCTTCAGTGCGCTGATCTGGCCTTTGATTTCCTTCCTGGCCAACCGCGTGATTTCGCCTCTCAGGGCCTGAACAAGATTCTGCATGCGATTTCACCTCGCGATCTGTCTCGTGACCTTTTCAAACATCAGAACGCGGATTCACGGCGCGTAAGGGCGCCTGTATGCAAGCACGGGCGCCCTGCTTTCTCCACCGATCCGCTGATCAACCGAGGCTGGCTGCCGAATTCACGCCGTAGCCGGGATAGATGGATGCACCGGCCAGTGGAGCGGGATGAGATGAGTGGGAGATGGACCCGCATAGGCGAAGCCCGA
>JACZXM010000307.1 GCA_022571615.1 Acidobacteriota bacterium
GCAGGCCGTGGTGGAAGCGTAATGGGTCTACCACGGCCTGCTAGAAGTCAGCCGAATGCTCCGCGTAGTGCATTGGACCTCCCCGGTGGCGCGGGAATCCATACCCGCACACCCACACGACGTCGACATCGCCTGGGCGCAGCGCGATGCCCTCATCGAGGATGCGCTGGCCCTCTTCCACCAGCGGGCGTATGCAGCGGCTGACGATCTCCTCCGCGTCGATCTGGCGCTGGGCAATGCCGAGCCGTTCGGCCTCCTTGCGGATCAGGGTGTGGACCTCGGGGTCGGGGGTCGGGGTGCGGGAACCCTTCTCGTAAACGTAGAAGCCTCGGCCTGTTTTCTGTCCCAGCCGGCCGAGCTCGACCAGCGGGTCGATGACGTTGTCGACGCGTTCCTGCTCGCTCAGGTCGGTGCGCGTTTGCCGGATGCGGTAGTCGATATCGAGCCCGGCGAGATCGGACATCGCGTACGGTCCCATGGCCATCCCGAACTCGTAGAGCGCGCGATCAATCTCGAGCGGCGAAGCTCCCTCGTAGGCGAGCTGCCGCGACGCCTTCAGGTAGCCGTGCAGCATGCGGTTGCCGATGAACCCGTAACAGACCCGTGCGAGCACTGGCACCTTGCGGATCCGCTTCGCCAGCTTCATGCAGGTGGCGATCACGTCCTTGGCGGTCCGTTCGGCGCGAACGACCTCGAGCAATCGCATGATGTTGGCGGGACTGAAAAAGTGTGTGCCGATGACCGCTTCCGGGCGTGAGGTCGCGGTAGCGATCTCGTCGATGTCGAGCGTCGAAGTGTTGGTGGCCAAAATGCACTCGGCTTTGCAGGTGGCGTCGAGCTGGGCGAAGACCTCCTTCTTGACCGCCATATCTTCGAACACCGCCTCGATCACCAGATCAACCTGCGCCAGATCCTCGTACTGGAGGGTGCCTCGTATGAGGCCGAAACGCTCGGCTGCCTTCTCCGGGCTCAGACGCCCTTTCGCTGCCGAGCGCTCGTAGTTGGCCTGCACGAGAGCGAGCCCGCGTTCCAGCGCCGGCTCGTCGTTCTCGAGCACCGTCACCGGGATGCCGGCGTTGGCGAAGCACATGGCGATGCCGCCGCCCATCGTTCCCGCGCCGATGACAGCCACGCTCGAGATCGGTCGCGTGAGCGTGTCGCGCGGGATGTCCGGAATCTTGGTGACCTCACGCTCGGCGAAGAACAGATGCCGCAACGCGGCCGACTCGGACGATTGCATGCACTCCTGGAACAACCGGCGCTCGAGGACCTCGCCCTCCTCGAACGGTACTCGACAGGCCGCCTCGACCGCCTGGATGGCACATTCCGGGGCGTTGAGCCCGCGCGTCCGCCGTGCGATCGATTGCCGGTACTTATCGAAGAACGACTCGGGAAACGCAGTGCCATCGATCTCCATGTCCCGTACGCGTCGCACCGGCGCTGAATCGGCAACCAGGCGCTCGGCGAACGCCAGGGCGCCCGCCAGCAGGTCGCCCTCGATGAGCTCGTCGATGATCCCCGCGTCCTGGGCCTCGGTGGCCGGAACGAAACGGCCCGATGTGATCATGTCGAGAGCCGTCTTCGGCCCCGCCAAGCGTGGGAGCCTCTGGGTGCCCCCGGCCCCGGGAATGATCCCGAGAGTTACCTCTGGCAACCCGACCTTGGCGGTGGGGGAGGCGACGCGGTAGTGGCAGGCGAGCGCGGTCTCGAGCCCACCGCCCAGGGCGGCTTGCCGAACTCGCTGATGTCGGCGCCGGCGAAGAACGTGCGACCCTCACAGATCAAGAGCACGACGCGGACCTCGGCGCTATCTTGCGCCGCCTCGAGTGCCTCTAGGATGCCCTGGCGCACCGCCTGCGACAGCGCGTTCACCGGCGGGTTGTCGACGCGAATGATGCCGACGGCGCCCTGGCGCTCGAGGCGTACGACCTCACTCATGTTCGGCGATCCTGACGAGTTGCTTGCCGGTATTGGCGCCCTGCAGCATGCCGATGAACGCCGCGGGCGCCTTCTCCAGGCCGTCGGCGATCTGCTCGCGGACCTTCAGCCGCCCCGACGCCATCCAGGCGCCCAGCTCGGCCGTCGCCTGCGGGTAGCGGTCAAAGTGGTCCGTGACCAGGAATCCCTGGATCCGGGCTCGCTTGATGATCAGGTATGCAAGCAGCCGGGGACCGAGCTCCGGTTTCTCCAGGTTGTACTGAGAGATCTGGCCGCAGATGCCGATCCGTGCGCCGAGTCGGAGCAGCGGGAACACGGCATCGGTAATCGAGCCACCGACGTTGTCGAAGTACACGTCGATTCCGTCGGGGCACAACTCTGCCAACCGTCGGGTGTAGTGCTCGGTCGTCTTGTAGTTGAAGCCGCCGTCAAAGCCCAGCTCCTTGACGATGAACTCGACCTTGGAATCGGAGCCGGCGATGCCGATTACGCGACAACCGTGGATGCGGGCGATCTGTCCCACGATCGAGCCCACCGCACCGGCCGCGGCCGAGACCACGACGGTATCGCCTTCCCTTGCCTGGCAGATGTCGAGCAGGCCGACGTACGCGGTCAGCCCTGCCATGCCCAGCACGTGCAGCGCGGTCGAGATCGGCGCCTCCCCGGTGAGGACCGGCCGCAGGTCGGAGCCGTCGGTCACGGCGTATTCCTGCCACCCCAGCAGGCCGGCCACGAGCGTTCCCTCCGAGAACCGTGGATTGTTCGACTCCACCACCTCGCCGACCACCTCGCCCACCATGACGTCGCCGATTCCTACGGGATCCGCGTAGTTCGGACCCTCGCCCATTCGCGCCCGCATGTAGGGATCGACCGACAGGAACAGGCTCCGCACCAGGATCTCGCCTGGCGCCGGCTCCGGCATCGGCGACTCGATGAGGCGAAAGTCGGTCTCCTTCGGCAGGCCGACGGGTCGTGCGGCCAGCGTGATCTGACGATTCGTAGCGGTCATGCTCGTGCTCCTGGCCGGCGACGGATGTGTTGCGGTGCCGGCCCCCTTTGCGGCGCGGCGCCCCGGCCCCGGCGAGCTCAGAATCGATGGGTGGGTCGCTGCCAGAGCTTGCCATACGGTCCGGCTCATTACCTGCAGGGAGGAATTGGATCCCGCGCCACGGGGTACCGCCGCAATCTCCGTGAGTTTGCGCTGGCGCGCTGATAGTGTGGCGGCATGATGAATTGCAACGCCCGATCTCGATAGCGGCACCGGACGATGACGGCGATGGCCATGGCCGTCTTGCTGTCGGTTCTCGCCGGATCCGCCCCCGGGTCAGTGCTGGTACAGGACGGCAAGATCAACGGCATGACGGTGTCCACCCGACGTGGAAGCGCCGAGTGGGGTAAGGATCACATGGCGCCGACGATCTCCGAGCTCAAGGAGCTGGGCGTGAACTGGATTCAGATCCATCCCTACGCCCGCATCGAGCGCGACGGTGAGGTGCGCTGGCGGCGGGATGGTGACCAGGGTGGCACTGCCCCGACCTGGTTGCGCAGTCCGATCGAGGAGGCTCACCGCCAGGGAATCAAGATCTTCATCAAGCCGCACCTGGCGTATTGGGGGAATTACTCGTGGCGTGGCGAGATCGCCTATGAGAATCTGGCCGATCGGGAGCGCTTCTTCCGGACCTATCGAGAATGGATCAGCGCCATGGCGCGATTCAGCCAGGGCGCCGACGCGTTCGCGGTGGGCACGGAGCTGGATGGAACACTCGAGCACGAAGCGCAGTGGCGCCAGGTGATCGCCGCCGTCCGCGCCGAGTATTCCGGGCCGCTCACCTACGCTGCGAACTGGAGCGACTACGAGCGAGTTCCGTTCTGGGATGCGCTCGATGCGATCGGAGTGCAGGCTTATTTCCCCGTGCTGGATCCCGGCGCTCGAGGCGGCGAGCTGCCGCCGCAGGCGGAGTTCGACCGCGGATGGGGCAGGATCATGGATCGGCTGCGCGCTTTCAGCCGACAGCAGGGCAAGATCGTCGTTCTTACCGAGCTCGGCTACAACCGTTCATCGAACGCGCCGTACGAGCCTTGGGATAGCCGCGTGGGTGGGGCCAACGCCGATGAGCTGCAGGCCCGCTGCATGGAGGCGGCGTTGGGAGCCATCGCCCGCGAGTCGAGCGTCGTTGGCGTCTTTCTGTGGAAATGGTTCCCGGGCGATTACCGGCCGCGCGACTTCGCCATGTCGGATCCGGCGATGCGACGGATCATCTCGGCGCACTGGGCAGGCAGTCCCGCGACCGCTCGCTGAAGCCGGTCGGCCGTTTCCCCATCAGCCACTGCGGGACTCGGGTCGCGCGAAGCAGCACGACGCCAGGATTGACACGCAGCGTCTGGTACTGGCACGAGAAGAAAAGAGTCGGGGTGAGAGGATTTGAACCTCCGGCCCCCTGCTCCCAAAGCAGGTGGTCCATGTGTTTCGTGGGTTTTCTGATGTCTTCAATTGATCCCAGTAATCCCTTGCAATGAATGGCGTTGAGTGCTCAAATGATCTCATC
>JACZXM010000308.1 GCA_022571615.1 Acidobacteriota bacterium
ATCGACGAGCTCGGTGCCATTCTCGCCGTTCCGCTCGCGTTCGCCATGTTGCTGCGGCTAGGCCTGCGTGAGGCATTCGGGCTGCGCTCGGCGCACTGGAGCCATTACGTCATGGCCGGGCTGGGGGCGGTCCCCCTGCAGGTGTTCGGCGGAGCGGTGATGGAGATCGTGATCGAGGCCATGCCCTCGGGCGCCGCCTGGAGGGAAATGATCGAGAGCTCGCTCGAGAACATGCTCGCGACCGACACCACCTCCGAGCTCATCATGCTGATATTCGGTGGCGTCGTGCTGGCGGCGATCTGCGAAGAGATCTTGTTTCGCGGCATGATCTTGCAACTGCTCACCCGCAGCGGACGATGGCGGACCGCCATCATCATCAGCTCGGTCCTGTTCGCCGTTTTTCATCTGGACCCGATCGGGCTCCTGCCCCGCACGCTGATGGGCGCCTATTTCGGGCTGCTGGTGTGGCGCTCGGGCTCCATCTTTCCGGCCATGATCGCGCACGGCGCCAACAACCTGCTGGCGTTCGGCGCATTGCCTTTTTCCGAATCCGACGCGCCGGTACTGGCGCTCTCGCAGGCCGCGCTGTTGGCGGCCGTGTCGGGGCTCGTGTTCGCGGGATTGCTGCTTGCGTACCTACGACTCACGCCTCGTCCATCTCGCCACGGCGCGGTGGCGCAGCAGCAGCCACCGGCTGAGAGCACGGACACCGACGTGGCGGACTGAGATCGACGGCTAGCTCGCCCACGGACACTGTTTCTCGCCCGGGCAGTACTCACCGCACGGATCGGCGTGGATCGTGACATCGGACTGCGGAATGGCGTCGCTGAGGTCTCGCTCGATGTGGTCGACGATCTGATGGGACATCTCGAACGAGATCGCCTTGCAGAGCACCAGGTGCAGGTTGACGATCTTCTGGCTGCCGGCCCTACGGGTCCGGAGACCGTGGTAGGCAAGCACCTCGGAAGAATGCTCCTGTACCACCCGGACAATTTCGTCCTGTACCTCGAGCGGCAGCTCGCGGTCCAGCAGGTCCTGCGCGGATTCCATCAGGATCGTCCGCACCTGCCATAGAACGAACGCCGCGATCAGCAGCGACACGAAGGGGTCGAAGTAGGCGATGCCGGTCATTTCCTGGAGCACCAGCGCCAGAATCACACCGGTATGTGAGATGAAGTCCAACGAGTAGTGCAGCTGCTCGGTGGCAACGATCGGCGACTCCGATTCCTGCGCCTGGGCGCGAATGGAACGCGAAAGGTAGAGCGCCACGGCAGCCGAAACCAGCATCGCCGCGACCCCCCATCCGGTGCCGGTCACCGGTCGTGGCTCCACCACGCGCTCGAGCGCTTGCAGGCCAATACCGACGGCCACGGCCGCCAGCACCAACCCCTGGAGCCCTCCCACAAGGCTCTCGATCTTGCCGTGACCAAAGGGGTGCTCCGGATCCGGCGGCTTGTCGGCCCTCACGGCCGAGTACCAGTTCAACCCCGACAGGGCCGCATCCAGCAGCGAGTCCAGACCGGAGGCAAGCACCGCCAGGCTCCCGGTCACCCAAGCGGCGGCCGCCTTGAGCAGAAATAGCCCCACCGCCGCGGTCACCGAGCGGCGGAACATCCGCGTCTTGATCCGGCGCTCCCGCGCCAGATGACGCTGCATCAACTGCCGGGCTCGATCGTGCTCGGGGGCGCGAAATCGATCCCGCGCCGGCGGTGTCGCGGTCCGGCCCGGCAGCTTGTCGTCGCGGGGATCCTGTGTCTTGCTCATCGGCGCGGATTATACGCGCCCACACGTCCCCCAAAAAAACGGAGCAGCGCGAAACGAGTCCAATCGCTGCGGCAAATCCCCGGTAGCCAAGTGGGTTGGTGCCTCTATATGCTGTGCGTTGAATCTTCCGTTCGAGTGAGGTTGTCCCGTGCGTCTTCGGGCTTCGATCCTGTCGTTCTTGCTCGCCTGCGCCCAGCCAGCACTGGCACAGCAGGAGACGATCCCCCAGCCGGCATCGACACCGACGGCAACTGTGGGCCGGAACCTGTTCGCGGTCAGCGCGTCGTACGGGAAGGCAACACAGATCAACGCCTCCGTGGACACTGATATTGCCGGCGCATGGTTACGCTGGACCCACATGACCAAGGGACGTTTTCTGGGCGCGCAGCCGGCCTACGGGTTCGAGGTCGCACCATTCCTCGTCGTCGACCAAAACCCCAGAGCGCATGGCATCGTTGGGCACTTCGTCTACGAGCAGCGCTGGCTGCCCCAACGCTCCTTTCGACCGGTGCTGCGCGCGGGCGTGGGCATGATGTACACCGAACGGCGGGTTCCGGTGGGCGAGACTCATTACAACTTCTCACTCTTCGCGGGCATGGGTGTCGAGGCGGCGCTCGGAGCGCGGACAGCGCTCAGCCTGGAGTATCGTCTGCACCACCTGTCCAACGCCAATACCGGCAACCGCAATCTGGGAATCAACGCTCACACGATCCTGATCGGCGTGATCCGCCGCTACTAGCAGGCCGTGGTAGAAGTGGCATGGGTCTGGCAAGTGGGAGTTATGGGTGAGGGCAAGGAGCGACGAGGAGGCGATGCTGGCGACATCGCGGAGGAGTCGCGACGCTGCCATTCGCCCGTAAATCCCACTTGCCCGAAGGGTTACGCGGAATTGCGGGCTCAGGCAAGGCGGGCCGAGGATGCCACCGGCGAGGTCTCAGTCCTCCAGCGCCAGCGCTATGGCCTGCCGCGAGGTGTGGCGAGGCCGGTATCCGAAGTGAGTCTTGAGGCGTGCATTGTCGACAACGAGCGGGCGGTGCAGCAGCGGCAGGATTCGGGTTGCCGCCGCTGGACCGGCCTGGGCGGCGAGCAGGAGCCAGGCGGCTGGAGTTGGCAGCGATACCGACACCGCTCCCAGCCCGCGGGCAAGCTCGGCCGACAGCAACACCTCGTCGCTGGCGGCGTTGTAGACACCAGGCACTGCATCAGCGGCGGCACGCCATAGGATCGCCAGCGCATCCAGGGGGTGCAGAAACTGCAACGGAACGGCGTACCCGGGGCGCGGCAGGAGCCGCAGGCGCACGAGCCGAGCCAGCGAGGGGTCGGGCGCACCGACGAGCAGCGTGGCCGCCCTGAACAACAGCAGCGCCGGCCGTGAGGAACCTCCCGCCCAGTCGCGCAGGCCCTGATCGGCCGCGGCCAGATCCGCGCCGGTACCCGATGCGACCAGTGGGTCGGACTCCGAGAGCGGCGTCATCGGTAGGCCCGGCGCTCGCGCGTAGGCCCGCGAACTGCCCCAGTACACGAAGCGCTCCGCCCCGGCGCCGCCGGCCGCCACGGCCGTCGCCAGGGTCGCGTCCACGTTCAGACGCCGCCGGCGCCGGGCACGCCGTGTGACACCGCCGAGCCAGGGAAAGTGGATGACGGCCCGCGGGCGCAATCGGTCCAGCAGCGCGGCGATCTCCCTCTCCGGGTCCCGGAGGCGGTGTGCGGCCTCCTGTGGGCCCGATTCCGCCGCCCACACCGGCCGCACCACCGTCACCTGCACCCGGTCCTGTTGCGCTCGTCGGACCAGGGCGGCGCCGAGATCGCCGCTGTCCCCGGTGATCACCAGGCTCACCGGCCCCCCTCCCCCACTGCGCCCCGCGGCCGTTGTCGCTTCAACTCCTCGATCATCGACAGCGGCCGGGCCGAGGCCAGAGACTCGACCCCTTCCCGCACCAGCGACCGCAGCACCTGCGCGTCGTTGACCACGTACGCTCCGACTCGAACGCCGGCGTCGCCAGCGCGGCGCGCGATGGTGGTGTCGCGGATCAGGGTCCCAACGTGTGCGACGAGGAAATCTGCTCGTGCCGCGATCGTTTCGCGCACTAGCCGGCGACGACGATAGCGACGGAACACCAGCCCGGTGGTTACCCGCGAGACCAGGCCCCGGATCCTGCGAAGCGCCACCGGCTCCATCGAGATGACTGCCAGCTCGTCGAGCATGCTGGTGGCACGGCCGGCCGCCAGGCAGAGCTCCTCGATGCCGCCTGCCGGCGAGCCGACGGCGTCGGCCTTGATCTCCACCATGACCTGCGCCCTGCCACGCGCCATGTCCAGAACGTCCTGCAGGCGGGGCAGCTGCGTGGCGGCGAAACGGTCGCCGAAGCGGGCACCATACCCGGCATCCAGATGCCGCAGGCTGTCCCAAGTCCACTCTGCCACGCTACCGACACCGTCTGTGGTGCGCTGCAGCGTCGCGTCGTGAATCACCACCACATGCCGATCTCGGCTCACGCGGACATCGCACTCGAGCACTTCACAGCCGGCGTCCAGTGCCAGCTCGAATGCCGGCAGTGTGTTCTCCGGCGCGTCCTCGGAGGCCCCGCGATGCGCAACGACGAACGGCCCTCGCGACGCCCCGGTCAGACGCCCGGTTGCATCAGTGCCCAACACGGGCGTTCCTGGTCACGATTTCCGTTCCCATACCGTCGGTACCCGCTTCCTGATCTTGCCCGGT
>JACZXM010000309.1 GCA_022571615.1 Acidobacteriota bacterium
ACTCACCGAGCATCGTGATCGTCACCGTCGCAGCATTGCGGGCGGCCATGCGCCCGAACCACAGCACCCGATTGTCTTTCTCGTGGCCGCCAGCCAGGTCGGAGACGCCGCGTACGGCAACATAGGGGATCTCGTTGGTGTAGGCGACGTGCGCCACCGCCGCGGTCTCCATGTCGAGCACGTCGGGGTGGAACGTCTTCCAGACCCAGACGCTGTACTCGTTGTCGTCCACGAAGGTCGGCCCGCTGACCCCGTTGCCGCCGACGATGATGCGCGACCGGGAGTCGACGCAATCGCCGGATCGGTTGCATCGTTCCAGCTCCAACCCGGCGCCCGCAGCGTTCCGGGCTGCTCGCAGCATCTGCTCGTCGACGGCGAACCACAGCTTCTGTTCGGCCACGTCGGGCTCGCCGCTCTGGCGCGTCACCCTGACCCGCTGCGGCTGCATCATGCCGAAGCTGCCGAGCTCCGGGTCGCGCCAGCGGCTGTTCGTATGACTGAAGACGTGCTCCTGATACTGAGCCCATTGAGCCGGCACGGTCACCTCTCCGATGGTCAGGTCGGGGTTGGGCGTGCCTGCGATGCCGCAAAAGACGATGCCGGTGATATCAAAATGGTGCAGCGCTTCCTGCGTGCTGACGGCTGCGTTGACCATGCTGATGCCGGTCGCCAGCAGCGCTACCTCTGCTCCACCAAGCCGCCCGAGATGAACGGTGCGGCCGCTGACCACGTGTGTGGCGTCGATTTCGGCAGCCGCCAGCAGCGGGTCCAGCTCCGACCGCATGGCAGTAAGGACCAGCAAACGAGGCGTGTCGTCGAGCAATCGGGAGTGGTTGTCCGCCGAGCTCGGCACAATGTCGGCCGCCAGCTCGCCGACCGCCTCGGCTGCCCCTGGCGATGGGCTCGTGCAAGCAGCCAGCAGCAATCCTAATCCGAGCACGATCCAACCACGGGGCGCTTGGTCTGGCACGAGTTCCTCCGGGTCTGGTTTGCAGTGGCGAGATCTTGGCACAGCCGTGGCGGGCAGGCCACCTTTGGATGAACACCGGAGAGAACGCAGCAGTAGCAGGCCGTGGTCCACGCCCGGCGGGACCCTCCCCGGGAACACGCTCGCTCCCTGACCATCGGGTATTCTTGCGCTTGGGCACCACGTGTCCAGACGCAGGCGAGCTGACGAACCGGTGGTGGTGGCTCGGGAGGTAGCAGGCATGAGAAGGTCGCGATTCCTGATCGTAATGATGCTCGTTCTGACCGCCGGGCTGGCTCGAGGCCAGCAGCGCGCGGAGGTCAGGTTTCCCGATCCTGATATCGGCGAGGACACGCTACAGCAGCGCCGTGCGGATCAGCTCGCCGCTGCAAGCGGCCTCGGCTCGATGCACGACTTCTCGTTCGACGATCGGCTGCCTGAGAGTGGCATTACCTTCCGCCACCATGGCGTGGAGGACGCCGCCAAGACCTACAAAGCAGCGCACTACGACCACGGCAACGGTTTGGGGGTCGCGGATGTCGACGGCGATGGACTGCTCGACCTGTACTTCGTGAGCCAGATCGGGTCCAACGAGCTGTGGCGCAACCTCGGCGAGGGTCGGTTCGAGAACATCACCGAAAGCGCGGGCGTTGGCTTGGCGGAGCGCGTGAGCGTGGCGGCATCCTTCGCCGATATCGACAACGACGGCGACGCGGACCTGTTCGTGAGCACGGTACGCATGGGGAACGTGCTGTTTGAGAACGACGGCAACGGCGTCTTTCGTGACATCTCCGCTAGCGCTGGCGTCGACTACGTCGGTCACTCCTCGGGAGCCGTTTTCTTCGACTACGACAACGACGGCCTGCTCGATCTGTTCGTCACCAACGTGGGCACGTACACCAGTGACGAGCGCGGCCCCGGGGGCTTTTACCGCGGGCTCGAGGACGCGTTTTCCGGGCACCTGTTTCCGGAACGGTTCGAGCGCAGCATCCTGTACCGCAACCTCGGGTTGAACCGCTTTCGCGACGTGACATCGGAGACCGGGTTGGTCGATGACTCCTGGAGCGGCGACGCGAGCATCGTCGATTTCAACCGCGACGGGTTCCCCGATCTTTACGTGCTCAACATGCAGGGCAGCGACCACTACTACGAGAACGTCCAGGGGCGCACGTTCGTCGAGCGCACCGCGGAGCACTTCCCCAAGACCCCCTGGGGCGCAATGGGGATCAAGTGGTTCGACTACGACAACGACGGCGATCTCGATCTATTCCTGACCGACATGCACTCGGACATGAACGAAGGGCTCGGCCCGGACCAGGAGTTCATCAAGAAACCCTTCGTGGACAAGTACTTCTACCAGGACGCCTTCGAGCACATCCTGGGCAATGCCCTGTACCGCAATGAGGGAAACGGCATTTTTAGCGAGGTCTCCGATGCCCTCGGGCTGGAGAACTACTGGCCCTGGGGCACCAGTGTGGGAGACGTCAACGCGGACGGCTGGCAGGATGTGTTCATTGCCTCGAGCATGAGCTACCCGTTCCGCTACGGGATCAACTCGATGTTGCTGAACGAGCGCGGCAACCATTTCGCCCAGGCCGAGTTCATCCTCGGAATCGAGCCGCGCCGCGATGGACGGGTGCGAACGCCAACCTTCGAGCTCGAGTGCACCGGAGCGGACGAGGATCACGATCGATGCGAAGGGCTGGATGGACCTGTCACCGTGCTCGGAACGCTCGGGACCCGAACCTCGGCGATCGTCGACCTGGACCAGGACGGCGATCTGGACATCGTTACCGGCGAGTTCAACGCACAGCCGCAGGTGCTGGTGAGCGATCTGAGCGATCGTCACCAGATCCACTGGCTGAAGATCGAGCTCGAAGGTACGTCCTGCAATCGCGACGCCCTCGGGGCCGAGGTCAGTGTTTGCGCGGACGGGCAGTGTCTCCTGCGGCTCAACGACGGCAAGTCAGGCTATCTGTCCCAGAGCTCGGTGCCGTTGTACTTCGGGCTCGGGGAGGCCTCCAGCGTTGATCGCATCGTCGTGCGCTGGCCTTCCGGAGATCAGCAGACGCTCGAGGGACCGCTGGAGGTCAACCGCTCGATCCGGATTCGCCAGCGGCAGTAGCCGTAGCGGCAGCGAGTTCCCGGGCGAGCATCTCGTTGGCCTGCAAGGCCGTTTCCAGTTGCTCGATGGCGATATGCTCGTTGACCGTGTGTGCCAGCAGCTCGTCGCCCGGGCCGAATCCGATGCAGGCCATGCCCGCCTCGGCGAAATGCCCGCCATCGGTGGCGAATTGCCACACTCCGACGCTCGGGGAGGGCCCGATCACGGGCTCGAGGATTCGGCAAGCGGCGACCACCACGGGATCGTCGGCAGCCAGGATATAGGGCGGGTTGCTGGCCTCGATCTGCACCGCAACGCCGGTGTAGGCGGTGCGCCGGAACGAGGGGACCTCAACCGTGCCCGTCGCCCCTTCGATCAGGCTCGCGTCGAGGATCGCTTGCAGCTTCTGGCGGGCGGCACCGGCGCTTTCGCCGGGAACGCGGCGCCAGTCGCAGGTGAGCCAGATCTCGCCGGGGATGACGTTGGCGCTCGTCTGATCGGTGCGGATCAGCGTCGGCACAACGGTGCTCGTGCCCAGATCCGGATCCGACGCCATGTCCAGGTCGGCAAGGCGTCGCAGGAATCCTGCCAGCACCCGGTAAGGATCGACACCCTCGTCCGGAACGCTGGCGTGTGCCGAGCGGCCGCGGATATGGATGGTGAACTCAGATCTACCGCGATGGCCTCGGCGTAGGGTGTTGCTGCTCGGCTCCCCGATCACCGCGATCGGGGTGTCGAGAGACTCGAGCAGGTGGCGCGCCCCGACGCCGCCGATCTCCTCCTGGACTACCGCTGTCACCCACACGTCGCCCGGCGGGGGAGTGTCGTCTATCAAGCGTGCCACGCCGTGCACCTGTGCCGCGAGTGGCCCCTTGATGTCGACGGCGCCGCGTCCCCAAACGCAATCTCGGTGGATCTCGGCCCCGTAGGGCGGGTGAGGCCAGCGGCTATGATCACCGACATCGACATGGTCGAGGTGGGTGTTGAACATCACCGCAGGCGCACCGCCCCGGCCGCGAATCTGGCCGAGCACGTTGCCGACGGCGTCGATGCCAACATCGGCGTAGCCGAGCATCGTCATCTCGGCGGCAACCAGCTCGGCGGTCTCACCCTCCTGGCCCGGGAGCCCGGGCGTGCGGATGAGCCGCTGCAGGAACTGCACACAACGATCCAGATCGGGGCTCACGCTGACGGCCAGTGCAAAAGCATCACGGCTGTTGGCGGATCGGAGCGCTGAGCTTGTCGATCGACCTGATGGTATCGGTGCCCAGAAGCCGTTCGTCGCCGTGCGTGTACCAGGTGCGCACCTTGGGCAGAACAACACCACCTCCGGACGCCTCGCGCTCCAGAACGATGTACTCGCCGTCGTTGGCGGCCTCGTCGTGG
>JACZXM010000004.1:0-4482 GCA_022571615.1 Acidobacteriota bacterium
TTCACCAGGGAGATGCCGTCGGTTGGCGTAGGCACCTCGGTGATCATCGTGAAGGACACCGACGGCGAGATCCGGGCGTTCTACAACATGTGCCGCCACCGCGGAAACAAGCTGGTGTGGAACGACTATCCGGGCGAAGAGGTCTCGGGCACGTGCCGCCAGTTCACCTGCAAGTACCACGCCTGGCGCTACAGCCTCGACGGCGACCTGACCTTCGTCCAGCAGGAGGGCGAGTTCTTCGACGTCGACAAGGGTCAGTTCGGTTTGGTGCCGGTCCACTGCGAGGTGTGGGAAGGCTTCATCTTCATCAACCTCGACCCGCACAAAACCGAGCCGCTACGCTCGTTCCTCGGCGAGCTGGCTCACGGCATCGAGGGCTATTCCTTCCAGGGGCCACACCAGGTGTATCGCTTCAACACCGAATTGCAGTGCAACTGGAAGATTTTCGTCGACAGCTTCGCCGAGAGCTACCACGGACCGTACCTGCACGCATCCTCGTTCGGCGCTCTCACGGCGGAGGATTGGAAGTCGATGCGACAACACCCGGCGCACGGCGCGTGGATGGTCGACCGGGTCGGTGGAATCCTACGGAACGCCGTGCCCTTGATTCTCTATCACCGCGAGCGCGTCGACGGCGGCGGCTACTATGACGTGGAGCCCGGCGACATCCCTCTGGGTGCGCGGGTCATCGCCGTCGCCGATGCCTACGATGCGATGACCACCGATCGCCCATATCGCAGAGCCCTCGTGCCGGAGGAAGCCCAGGCCAATCTGCGGCAGGCAGCCGGGACCCAGTTCGATCCCGTCGTCGTAGATGAGTTTCTCAGGACACTGGAGGATCCCGATGAACATCTTGACATATTGCTAGATCATGGCAGTGATGCAGGGCCAGCCCTGGTGTCTAAGAGCCATCATCCAGACTCACAGCGCCTCGTTGCGCTCGTGGGTGGCAAGCGCGTGAACTGAGCACTCCAATCCAGAACCACTCATCGCACTTTCACCACGACCTGCCATCTATCTATTTGACGGACCGATCCAGTGCAGTGGCGATCTGGCGTAACTGCGAGACGAGTCCGACAAATTGCTCCGGAAGCAGCGCTTGCGGCCCGTCGGAGAGCGCCTCGTCGGGCTTGTGATGCACCTCTATCAGCAGACCGTCGGCACCGGCGGCCACCGCTGCTCTCGCCAGCGGCGCGACCTTGTCGCGGATGCCGATGGCGTGGCTCGGGTCGCCGATCACCGGCAGGTGGGAGAGTTTCTTGACGATCGGGAAAGCCGAGATATCGAAGGTGTTGCGGCTGTGGGTCTCGAACGTGCGAATGCCACGCTCACAGAGAATCACTTCCTGGTTGCCGCCCGCCATGATGTATTCCGCCGACATCAGCCACTCCTCGATCGTCGCCGACATGCCGCGCTTCAGCAGCACCGGCTGCCGCTGGCGGCCGAGCGCCTTGAGCAGCGAGAAGTTCTGCATGTTGCGCGCTCCAACCTGGAAGATATCCACGTACTCGGTCATGAGCTCGATCTGCGACGGATCCATGACCTCGGAGACGGTCTTGAGCCCGTGCTCATCGGCCGCAGCACGCAGGAACCGTAGCCCGTCGCCCCCCAGCCCCTGGAACGAGTAGGGAGAAGAGCGGGGCTTGAACGCACCGCCGCGCAGGACCTTGGCTCCCGCTGCCGCCACCAGACCGGCGATGGTATGGATCTGCTCCTCGCTCTCGACTCCGCAAGGGCCCGCCATCAGGACCACCTCGGAGCCGCCGATGGCGACGCCGCCGACATCGATGACGCTTCCCCCCGGCCGGAAAGAGCGCGACGCGAGCTTGTATGGCTTGGAGATCTTGAGCACTTCCTTGACCCCGCCAAGCACCTCCAGCTCGCGCGCATCAATCGCCGCGGCGTTGCCTCCAACGGCGCCGATTACGGTTCGCTCCGCGCCCGAAGAACGATGCGCGTCGAACCCGAGCGCGGTGAGACGCTCGATCACCTTCTCGACCTGGGCCTCGTCTGCCCCCATTTCCATGACGATAACCATCTCGACTCCTCCACCAGCGGCGATCACCTGGGCGACGATCGCAAGATCATCGGTCGACATATCAGCTCATCCGTTCCAATCGTCGCGACTCATCGAGGATGCGCTCGAAGAGCCGCCGCAATGCCGCGTCTTCCAAGGGACCGGTATTGGCTCCCACTACGCGGTCGAAGATCCGTTCCTCGCGATCGGGCTGGTACACGGGCTCACCCAGCACTCGCTTCGCCGTGCCGATACGCCGTACCTGCTCGGCACGGCGGTTCAGCAGCACCAGGATCGCCAGGTCGATCTCGTCGATCACCCGTCGCGCCTCCTCGACGATCCGGGCCGGCTCGCTGTCGGTCATTGTTGCCGCTCCTCGACCGGGGGTTGTGCGCCATCGCCTACCTGGTCCGCCGCGGCACGCAGCTCGGCTACCTTGGCGGCGGCAGCCGCCGCCGGATCGGCCGCCTGCTCGAGGATCTCGATCAGCGCGCTGCCGACCACCACCCCGTCAGCGTACGGCCCCAGGGCCAGCACGTGCTCCGCCCCGCGCACACCGAACCCGACGACGAACGGTTTTTCGGCCAGGGCTCGAACCCGCTGCAGAAAGGCCACCGTCCGCGCCTGGACCTCGGCACGCGCCCCGGTCACCCCGGTGATGCTGACGCAGTAGGAGAAATGGGTCGAGGCGCGATCCACCGTAACGATCCGCTCATCCGGAGCGTTGGGAGCGACCAAGAACACCGCCGCGATGCCGCGTTGCTGGCATCCCTGTCTGTATTCGCGTGCCTCCTCCGGCGGCAGGTCGGGAACGATCAACCCGTCGACGCCCGCCGATAGGGCGTCATCGAGGAATCGGTCGAGGCCGTAGCGAAAGATCGGGTTGCAGTATCCCATCAGGATCAACGGCACTGCCGAGGTAGCAGGCAGCGCGCGCAGCTTAGCGACGGTATCGAGCACCCAGGCGACCGTTACCCCATTGGCAAGCGCACGCTCGCTGGAGCGCTGAATCGTCGGTCCGTCTGCGAGCGGATCGGAGAAGGGGACGCCGATCTCGATCACGTCCGCTCCGGCCGCGGCAATCGCCGTTACGATGTCCAAGGTCGAATCGAGCTCCGGGAACCCGGCCGTGACGAATGGGATCACCAGCGGACGTCGAGCCTGGCGCAGGACCCGCTCGAGCCGGCTCATCGTTCATCTCCCTTACCGAGCACCTCGGCCAATGCCGCGACGTCCTTATCGCCACGACCGGAAAGACAGACCACCACGACCTCACCTGCCCGCAGCTCGCCCCTCTCCGCCATCTGGTACAGGTATGCGATCGCGTGCGCCGACTCCAGCGCCGGGATAATGCCCTCGCAGCGGCACAGGCGCTCGAATGCAGCGACCGCCTCGGAATCGGTGACGGAAGCGTAGCTTGCACGCCCGGTCTCCTGGAGCCAGGCGTGCTCCGGTCCGACGCCAGGATAGTCGAGGCCGGCCGAAATGGAGTGCGCAAGCTGCACTTGACCATCGTCGTCCTGGAGCAGCAACGAACGCGCCCCATGCAACACCCCGACCGTGCCGACCGATAGCGTCGCCGCGTGCTGACCCGACTCCAGGCCATGGCCCGCGGCCTCGACTCCGATCAACCGTGGCCCGGCGTCGATCCAGTCGTAGAACAAGCCGATGGCGTTGCTACCGCCACCGACGCAGGCCACCAGCCAGTCCGGCGCGCCGATGGAGTGGGCGCCGAGCTGCTGGCGAACCTCGCGGCCGATCACGGTGTGAAAGTCGCGCACCATCATCGGGTACGGATGGGGGCCAACGACCGAGCCGATGATATAGAAGGTGTTCTCGACGTTGGTCACCCAGTCGCGGATGGCCTCGTTGGTGGCGTCCTTGAGGGTCCGGCTACCGGAGGTAACCGGTATCACTCGCGCCCCCAACAACTCCATCCGAAACACGTTCAGGCGCTGCCGCACGATGTCCTCTTGTCCCATGTACACGACACACTCGAGCCCGAACATCGCGGCCACTGTGGCAGTAGCAACGCCGTGCTGTCCGGCACCAGTCTCGGCGATGACACGGGTCTTGTGCATGCGCAGCGCCAGCAGTGCCTGGCCGATGGTGTTGTTGATCTTGTGGGCACCGGTGTGGAGGAGATCCTCGCGCTTGAGCCATACTTGTGCTCCGCCGAGCTCTTCCGACAGGCGTTCGGCCCGATACAGCGGCGTCGGCCGGCCGGCGTAGTCCGCCCGCAGGTTCTCGAGCTGCTGGACAAACTTCGCGTCCTGCAACGCTTCCTCGTAGGCCCTCTCCAGCTCCAGCAGCGCCGGGATCAAGGTCTCGGGTACGAAGCGCCCGCCGAAGCGGCCGAACTTTCCCGCCTTGTCCGGGACCGACCGGCTCTTGCTCGTGCTCATCGAAACGGCTCCAACGCGCGCGCAAACGCGTGCAGCTTCTCGTGGTCTTTGATTCCAGGT
>JACZXM010000004.1:4492-20206 GCA_022571615.1 Acidobacteriota bacterium
GTCTCGACTCCACTCCGGAGGCAACGTCGACGGCCCAGGGCCTCACCGTCTCGACCGCTTCGCCAACGCTGTCCGGGGTCAGGCCGCCGGCGAGCATCAGGCGGTGGCGCTGCGCCAGAGCCGCAGCGGCATTCCAATCGGCAGCCCGCCCGCTACCTCCGTACAGGCCTTCCGCAACCGCGTCGACCAGCAGCGTGCAGTCGGAGTACCGTTCCGCCAGCTCGAACGCCTCCTCAGCACCCGTTCCCGGCCGCAGTCGAAGCGCCTTGAACGCATGACGCGTCAGGTCCGAACACAGGCTCGGCGACTCGTCACCGGAGAGCTGGAGGAAGTCCAACCCGACGGCGTCCACGACGGCGGTCATCTCGCTCACTGTCGCGTCGACGAAGACCCCGATTCGCCAGGTTTCCGACGGCAGCCGGCTCGCGATGACGGCGGCGGCGGACGGCTCCACGGCCCGCGGTGAGGGCGAATAGAAGATGAATCCGATCGCGTCCGCTCCGGCCTCCACAGCGGCCAGGGCGTCGTCGCTGTTGGTGATCCCGCACACCTTCCATCGTAAGGGCATCAGGCCACCTCGCTCCGCAGGCGCCGCAACGCCGTTCCGGGTTCTGACGCCGAGACCAGGGCGGTCCCGATCAGCACCGCGTCGTACCCGGCCGCGTGCACTTGCCTCAGCTGCCGGGCTCTGCCGAGCCCGCTCTCGGCCACTCGAATCACGTCGTCCGGAAGATCCGCGGCGATGTTCAGGCAGTGGTGCCAATCTACTTCCATGGTCTCCAGGTTGCGGTTGTTGACGCCGACCAGGCCACTACCGCTGGCGACGGCCGCCGCCAGCGACGTGGTGGCGTGGACCTCCACCAGCGCGTCCAGGTGCAGCTCGTGCGCCACTCCCACCAGATCCTGCAACTGCTCCGCTGAAAGGGCCTCCGCGATCAGCAACACGGCGGCCGCACCCGCCAGAGCCGCTTGCCGGATCTGGTAGGGATCGATGATGAAGTCCTTGCGCAGAACCGGCTGCGTCACCGCGGCAGCGGCCGCGCGTAGGTGGTCGAGATGCCCGGCAAAGTGTCTCTCCTCGGTGAGCACCGACACCGCGGCGGCCCCCGCCTCGCAGTAGGCTCGTGCCAGCGCGGCGGGCTCGAGCGACGCCTGCAACGTTCCGGCCAGCGGGCTGGCTCCCTTGATCTCCGCGATCACGTCCAGCCGTGGGCCGCCCAGCGCACGGCGCAATCGTTGCGCTGCGCCAGCTTCACCTTCCCGGTCTCGCAGCCGCGCTTGCAGCTCGGGGTCCGGGCATCGTGCCCGGTCGCGTTCCAACGTAGCACGCGCCCCTTCAACGAGCTGCGGCAGCGTGATGGTCATGCCGACTCCCCTTGCGCCGTGACCTCCACGAGGGCCGCCAGCGTCTGCCGGGCGGCTCCCGAGTCGATCGCCTGCCGTGCGATCGGAATCGCGGTCGCAAGCGCCGGCGCGCGGCCACCCACAACGATCGCGGCAGCCGCGTTGAGCACCACGATGTCGCGCCGGGGACCCTCCTCCCCGTCCAGGATCGCAGTGATCGTCGCGGCGTTCTCGTGCGGCGATCCACCCGCGAGATCCACCAGCTCGGCCAGTGGAATCCCCAGCTCCTGGGGATCGATCTCGTAGGTCCGGACACAGCTTCCGTCCCATTCGGCTACCCGCGTGGGCCCCAGGACAGAGATTTCGTCGATCCCCCCGGCGCCGTGCACGACCAGGGCGCGCCGGGCACCGAGGCGACCGAGAACCTCGGCCATCGGTTGCACAAGGTCCTCGGAGTAGACCCCCAGGACCTGGCGCCGGGCCCCGGCCGGGTTGGTCAGCGGTCCGAGCAGATTGAACACCGTACGCAGGGCGAGCTCGCGGCGGGGCCCGATCGCGTGTTTCATCGCCGGATGCTGCGCCGGCGCGAACAGAAACGCCAGCCCCGCCGATTGCAGGCTACGTGCCAGCGCGGCCGGACTCGACACCAGGGTCACACCCAGCGCCTCGAGCACATCGGCGCTGCCGCAGGCGCTCGAAACCGAGCGGTTGCCGTGCTTGGCCACCGGTACACCGGACGCAGCGGCAACCAGAGCCGCGGCGGTCGAGATATTGAAGGTACCGGCGCCATCCCCACCGGTGCCGCAGGTGTCCACCAGTGCCTGCGCCGGCAGCTCCAGGCGATTGGCCACCGACCGCATCGCTTCGGCAAAGCCGGCGATCTCCTCAACGGTCTCCCCCTTGACACGCAATGCGACTAGGAATCCGGCAATCTGAGCCGGCGTGGCCTCGCCGCCCATGATGCCTCGCATCGCCTGATGAGCCTCGGCACGCGACAGGTCGAACCCATCGACGAGGCGGGCCAGATACGGCTTCAACATGATGCCTCCTGGGCCAGCGCTAGAAAATTGCGCAGTAGCTCCGGGCCGGCCGGGGTCGCAATGGACTCGGGGTGGAACTGAACGCCGTACAGCGGCAGCTTGCGGTGAGACATCGCCATCACGAGTCCCCCAGGGGCGGTGGCGTCGACACGAAGCACCTCTGGTAGCGTCTCGCCGGCAACCACCAGCGAGTGGTAGCGCGCCGCCTCGAAGGGCGACGGGAGGCCTCGCAGTAGACCCTCACCCTCATGGCGCACCGCGACCGTCTTGCCGTGCACGACCTCCGGGGCGGCAACGATCTGGGCCCCGAACGCCGCCCCCAGAGCCTGGTGCCCGAGGCATACGCCCAGAATCGGGATCCTCTCGCCGAGCTTTCGGATGACCTCGATGCAGCAACCTGCATGCTCGGGGCGCCCCGGGCCGGGAGAGAGCACGATGCCGCCAGGCCGCAGCTGCTCGATCTCGGTAACCGGCGCCGCGTCGTTGCGAAGCACCTGCACCTCGGCCCCCAAAGCACCAAGAGCTTGCACCAGATTGAAGGTGAAGGAGTCGTAGTTGTCGATCACCAAGATCATGACCGCCCTCCGTCCGCCTGCTTGGCCACCGCGGCGTCGGCCCAGGCCAGCGCCTGCAGCGCCGCCGCTGCCTTCTCCTCGGTCTCGACGAACTCCCGCTCGGGGATCGAATCCACCACGATTCCGGCACCGGCCTGCACGCGCGCCATCCCGTCGCGCATTAGCAACGTTCGGATCGCGATGCAGGAATTGAGATTACCGGCGAAATCGCTGTACAGAATGGCCCCGGCGTAGACACCGCGTGACACACCTTCCAGATCATTGATGATCTCCATGGCGCGGATCTTCGGCGCCCCCGACACCGTGCCGGCCGGGAAGCCGGCGAAGAGAGCTTCGGCAGCGCTGATCTCCGGCCGCAGCCTGCCACGCACCGAGGACACGATGTGCATCACGTGCGAGTACCTCTCGATCCCCATGAACTCCGGCACCTCGACCGATCCGTACTCGGCGACGCGCCCCACGTCGTTGCGCCCCAGGTCCACCAGCATCAGGTGCTCGGCGCGTTCCTTGGGATCGGCCAGCAACTCGCGCTCGAGCTCGGCGTCGACGACAGGGTCTGGATCCCGACGCCGGGTGCCCGCGATCGGGCGCATCTCCACCACCGAGTCCTGAACGCGGACCAGCATCTCGGGCGATGAGCCCACGATCCAGGCCTCGCCGGTGTCAAAGCAGAACATGTACGGAGACGGATTGATCGCCCGCAGGGCGCGATAGACGCTGAGCGGATCGGCCCGCGTGGTGCAATCGAGCCGGCGTGACAGCACAACCTGGAAGACATCTCCGGCGACGATGTGGCGCTGGGCACGCTCCACCGCAGCGCAGAACGGATCGCGCTCCAGGTTGGTGGTGGTCGCCATAGGCTTCGCCGAAAGCGGCGCCACCTCTTCCAGCGCCACCGGCGCAATCAGAGGCCCGTCCAGCTTGGTGGCGAGACGCTCGATCCGTTCCAAAGCGTCGTTGTAGGCGGCACGCAGGTGGGTCCGATCGTGCGGATCTTGGATGTGCGCGTTGGCAACCAGGTGTATGCGGTGCTTGAGATGATCGAATGCCAGCAATGTGTCGTAGAAGGCCAGGTAGGCCCAGGGAAGAGTCTCCTGCTCCGCCGGATCGGGAATCCGTTCCACCCAGCGAATCGCGTCGTAGCCGATGTAGCCCACCGCGCCGCCGGTGAATGGCGGTAGCCCCGCCACAGTGGCGGCCTGGAAGCGGGCCTGCACCTCGGCCAACCGCGCCACGGGGTACCCCTCCAGACGCTGCTGCCGGCCGTCGGCGTGGATCAGCCGCAGGCCCTGACGATCGCCGATGACCTCCAGAAAGGGGTCGCCGCCAAGATAAGAGTACCGACCGAGGTGCTCGCCTCCCTCCGCGCTCTCGAGCAGGAACGGCCGGCGGACCCGATCGAAGAGTCGCAAGGCGGCAGCCACCGGTGTGAGCAGATCGCCCAACCGCTCGCCACACACCGGAACCATGGAGCCATGGCGTGCGGCTATCGAGAACGCCTCGAACCCAGGCACCGTGCTCAGCATCGTGGCACCCGAACGCAGAGAGAGAGATTGTGTCGTGTCATTGACCTGGTTCCTCTTGTGCTGGCGTCGATTCGGATTAGACGCCGAGGACAGGCCGGCGGCAATACCACCAATAGCGACGGTGGGTACCGCTCTGCGCGCAGACCGGGACGAAGGCGATCGGGGGGCGCCGAGAAAGAGCCTCTGGAACTGCGATCGACTGCTTCATTCGCGTCCGTCCATGCGAGTGCCAGCATCTACCGGCGAGATGCCCCTTGGGGCCATCGTTACCGTGGATGCTAGCAATCTTGCCACGTCGCGGTCAACGCGCCCGCAGCCAGGGCACGCCGGCGACCTCCCAGCGCCGGCCGTCAGCTGCCTAGGCTGGCCACCCCCGCCGAGACTGCGGCCGACAGCAACCAGATCGCGAGCGCCAATCCCACCGCGCCGCCGCGCTTGAGCCGCAGCAGACGCTCGCTGCCCATCACCACCAAAACGACCCACCAGATATTGAACAGGTCTATCCGCTGCAGCAACACGCGCACGGCAGTCGACATCTGATCGGACCCGAAGAACAAATCCAGACCCAGCGAGGGCACCGCACTGACAATCTCTGACACCCGTCGGATCTCGGGCGGGTTGATGCGCCAGTTCAAGGCGACGAAGCAAGTGGCCAGAAGCGGATGCACGACCGAACCTACCGCGGCAACCGACAGAGCGCTCGAGAACTTGGCCCTGCCCCCGAGCATCGTCGAGCCTCCCCAAAACATGGCGGCCACGATCATCACCAACAGGACCACGAACAAGTTCTGCACCGTTGCGATGACGGGCGCGAACCGGTCCATCCCCTCCACCGCCTTGGCCAGCTGTTCGGTGTCCACATCCTGGCTGCGCTGCGTCATGCTCTCGATCACGCCGATCCGCATGAACTGCCGATTGATGTCGAGGTTCATGAACGACATCCCGATCATACCGACCACGACCCACGCCAAGATCCAAGCCGACAAGACAGGCCGGCTCTCGAGTACCTCGAACGCCCGGCCGGGAGCGAAGACGGCATTGACGGTGGGGCCGAACACCGCGGCCATGCCACGTGTGCCCGCGGGCTCCTGTACGGGGACGGAATCGACGGGCTCGACCCCTTCGGATTCGCTCATTCGCAGCTCTCCTGTACGGTGCTACCGGACTCGGCAAGCCTACTCTCAGCCGCCGTCCGCATGACCTCGGCGGGCACGTGAAGCCCGGTCCACAGCTCGTACTGTAGCGCCGCCTGGCGCAGGAACATCTCCAATCCCGAGACGGTCCGGCAGCCACGCTCACGTGCCTGGCGCAGGAACTCGGTCTGGGGGGGACGATAGACCATATCCAGGACGATCTCATCTCCTCTTAGCCAGACGGTCGAAACCGGCGTTCGAACGGTCCGATCCATGCCCACGGGCGTGGCGTTCACGAGGACGTCGAAGCGCTCCGCGCCGAGGGCTTCCAGCGGACCGGCGCCGCACCCGAGCTCGTCTGCCAGAGCCTGGGCCCGCGCCACCGTGCGATTGAGAACCGTGACACTCGCCCCGCGGTCGGCCAGAGCGACCACTGCGGCGCGAGCAGCGCCGCCGGCACCGAGGATCGCGCAGCGCGCCGCTTCGAGCTGTACATGTTCCGCCAGCACCTGTGCAACCGCCGGCCCATCGGTGTTGTGTCCCTGCCAGCCACCCTGGCTCCAGACCAGCGTGTTGACGGCGCCGATTCTACGCGCCAAGCGCGACACGCCTCGGCAAGCGTGGAGCGCATCCTGCTTGTACGGCATGGTGACGCTGAGTCCCCGCACCCCGGCCTGGCGCGCGAGTTCGAGCACGGACTCGAACGGGCCGCCCGGTAGAGGCAGGTACAGCGCGTCGGTGTTCCTCGCCGCGAAGGCCGAGTTAAAGACCAGCGGCGAAAGCGACTGGTCGATCGGGTCCCCGGCAACGCCGTAGATCGCATCGCCGGGCTTCCAGCGCGAGGCCAGCAGGTCGCGGCGGAGAACCCCTAGCGGCCATTGTCCGGGCGCAGTGGCGTACCCTGTGGCCCCGGTCGCGTAGGTGATGCGATCGCCGCGGGCAGCTGCCAGCATGCGGCTCGAGCGTCCGGCCTCCCCCATGCAAAAACATGCCGCCCCGATCCCGGCGTCGCGAAGGCGATTGGCGGCCGCCAGCAGCGGTGCCGCCTGGTGCGGGAGCTCGGCGCGGGCGACGAGCTTGGCAACCGCGGGCCGCAGGCGAATCAGCGCGTCCACCACCACATCCAGCTCGGGCGGCAGGACGCAATCCCAGTGGTGCGACAGCACCACGCGATGCCGCCATCGGCCGACCAGATCGGCTGCCCAGGTGGCGTCGATCTCCAGGTCGATGAAGCGCGCCCCGGCCGCCAGCGCTCGCACCATGAGCTCTCTTCGCTCGGGCTCGGGGCCGGAGAATCCGCCGCCCTCCCAGTCCGGTCGACAGGTCATCAGCAGGGGCACCGGGCTGCAGGACACCAGCGCTGCCAAATCAGCCACTCCCAGCCCGGTCGGGTCGGCGAGAGCGTCAAGCCGTACCTCGGCCATATCGACCTCGCCGAGACCGACGAGGCAGCCCTGGAGGGTCTCCAAGCTCGGTGCGGCCACGCTTACGCAAACCAGGCACCTTGACATCCGTCTATCCCCCTAGCAGGCGGTATCGAGGATCCGAACCCGAACCTCCGCGAAGCCCCCCGCCGAGGGCCGCCAGCAACGCATTGGCGTCGCATTGCCATCGCAGGCCACGATCAGCTGCAGCAACTCGCCCCAGGCCTCGCGAACATCGACGTGCGAAGGCTCCGCGCTGGCACCTGGATGCGAGTGGTAGGCACCGATCAGCTGCAACCGTGCTCTCTCGGCTCGGCGCATCGCCGCCCACACGTCGCGCGGTGAGATCACGAAGCGGTCGGCGCGTGGCGACCGATTGACCGCCGCAACCGCGATCTGAACGAGATCCCGCTCCGCCCGTATTCGTCCGAGCAGCAATCCGCAACTCTCCCGCGGAACCGCCCGCAGCGCAGCGGCCCGAATGGAGCGCGCCAAGTCGATGGGTAGCTCGAGCAGGCCGTGGTGGACGCCTCCCGCGCTCCACGAGCCGCCAGGGCGTTGGTCCGCACCTGCCGCGACGCGGAGCTCAGCGGGCCGGTGCACGGTCTGCCGTCACGGCCGTGGGCTCGAGAATCGACGGCGATGAGCCACACAGCGGGCAACCCGGATCGCTGCGTAGCTGCACGGTGCGGAAGGTCATCGCCTGGGAGTCCACGAGCAGCAGCCGTCCCATCAGTGCCGTGTCGCCGGAAACCAGCAGTTTGATCGTCTCGGCGGCGAGGATGGTGCCGACGATACCTGCCAGCGGTCCCAGCACACCGACCTCACGGCAGGGTGGCTGATCCTGGGTGGCGGAGGGAAACAGGCAGCGATAGCAGGGAGTCGCCGGTGGCCGGATCACGGTAACCTGACCCTCGTACTGGTACAGGCTACCGGACACCAGCGCCACCTTTTCCAGCACACAGGCATCGTTGACGACATAGCGAGTGGGAAAATTATCGCTCCCGTCGATGACCACGTCCTGGCCGCGCACCAGGTCGCGAACGTTGCTCGCGGTGACCCGGACGCGATGGGTCTCGATCCGCAACGCCACGTTCATTGCTGCCAGTCGCTCGCCAGCGGCGTCGACCTTGGGCCTTCCCCGATCCGCCTCGCCGTACAAGGTCTGCCGCTGCAGGTTGGTGCCGTCGACGATGTCATCGTCGACCAGGCCGATGCAGCCGATCCCTGCCGCCGTCAGGTACTCGGCGACCGGACACCCGAGTCCGCCGACCCCGATCACGAGCACCCGTGCCCCAAGCAGCCGGCGCTGTCCGGCGCGGCCGAATCCGGGCAGCGTCAGGTGAGCCTGGTAGCGCTCGACCTGCTCGGGGGCCAGGCGCTCAGGAGGCATTTCTCTGTGGGTCCACGCGCCAGTGGATCATGCTCTTGTTGCGGTATTGCTCGGGCTCGATCTGGATGGTCGTGTGATCGATCGCAAAGCGCTGCCGCATCAGGTGCCGGATCGTGTCGAGGATATCCTCGAGCTCGGTAAGCACCTCGCGCTTGACCTCGACATGACAGGAGAGCGCGTACATACCCGAGGTCAGGCTCCAGATGTGCAGATCGTGCACGCCCTGCACCCCATTGACCGCGCCGATCTCGCCGGCGACCTCGTCGTATGAGATGCCTGCCGGTGTTGCCTCCAGCAAGACGTCGACCGATTCTCGCAGCAGCCGGAACGCCCCGACCACGATCACCACACCGATCAACACCGAAACCGCCGGATCGATCCAATAGGCGCCGGTGACCCACATCGCGGCCCCTCCGAGCACCACACCGACCGACGAGAGCAGGTCCCCGAGCACGTGCAAGTACGCGCCGCGCATGTTGAGACCGCGGCTGCGACCGGACAGGAAGTACAGTCCGAGCGCGTTGGCGACCAGACCGATGACGGCGATCACGATCATCAGTTCGGTGCGGACCTCGGGCGGCGCGGAGAACCGCTCCCACGCTTCCCAGAGAATGAAAATCGAGATCACCACCAGGGTCACGCCGTTGAGCAAGGCCGCCAAGATCTCCAGCCGGTACCAGCCGTAGGTCTTGCTCGCGGTAGCCGGACGGGTGGCGAAGGTCAGCGCCAGGTAGGCGAGTACCAAGGCCAGCACATCCGAGAGCATGTGACCGGCGTCGGCGAGCAGCGCCAGGCTGTTGCTGAGCCAGCCGCCGACCAGCTCCGCCACCAGGATGACGCTCGTGGTCAGCAGCGCCGCCAGCAGCCCTCGTCGTTCACGCTCCCTCTGGCGCGGGGTCGTCCCGACCCCACCGCCTTTTGGATCTTGCTGCCCATGGTGGTGTCCGTGCGCGTGCATCCAGGAATTCTACCCCAGCCCGCGCTGCACGCCGGCTCGGCAGGGTCAAGGCTGCTAGTCTGGCGGCCATGGGCAGCGACAAGTTCGATCACACCGGTTTCGCCACTCGCGCGGTGCACGTGGGTCAGGACCCCGACCCGACCACCGGAGCGGTCATTCCGCCGCTCCACGCCACCTCGACCTTCGTCCAGTTCGAGTTCGGCAAGCCGGGCGAGTACATCTACTCTCGCAGCGCCAATCCGACCCGAACCGCGCTCGAGCGCAACCTGGCGTCGCTGGAAGGAGCCTCGCACGGCATCGCGTTCGCTAGTGGCTGTGCCGCCACCGACTCGGTCATCCGCCTGCTCGCTCCCGGTGCCCACGTGATCACCAGTAGCGATCTTTACGGAGGTACGTACCGCCTGTTCGAGCAGGTACTTCGCGACTTCGGCATCGATTTCGAGTACGTCGAGACCAGCGATGTCGCCACCATCCAGGCCGCCTGGCGCGACGAGACCGCGATGGTCTATGTCGAGACTCCCACCAACCCCCTGATGGCGCTCACCGACATCGCGGCGGTGGCCGAGCTCACGCGCGAACGGCAGGTTCGCCTGGTGGTCGACAACACCTTCATGAGCCCCTACTTCCAGCGACCGCTGGAGCTCGGAGCCGAGCTCGTCCTGCATTCGACCACCAAGTACATCAACGGTCACTCCGACAGCATCGGCGGCATCGTAATGACCAACGATGGAGCCGACGCCGAACGCCTGCGGTTCATTGCCAAGAGCGTTGGCGCAGCGTTGTCGCCCTTCGAGGCATGGTTGATTCAGCGTGGCGTCAAGACGCTCGCGCTGAGGATGGAACGCGTCGACATCAGCGCCCGGGCGGTAGCAGAGATGCTGCAACAGCACCCGAGCGTCGAGCGCGTGTATTACCCGGGACTGCCGTCGCATCCTCAGCACGAGCTCGCAAAACGGCAGATGCACGGCTTCGGGGGCATGGTGAGCTTCGAGTTGGCGGACTTCGACGCCGTTAAGCGATTCCTCGACGCGGTGCAGGTGTGCACACTGGCAGAGAGCCTGGGTGGAGTGGAGACCTTGATCTCGCATCCGGCATCGATGACCCACGCCTCGATCCCGAAGGCCGAGCGCGAGGCGCGTGGAATCAAGGAAGGGCTGACGCGAATCTCCGTGGGAGTCGAGGATCTCGCCGATCTGATCGCCGACCTCGAGCAGGCGCTCGCCTGCGTTTAGTCCTCGGCCAGCGCAGTCCCGATCCATTCGAGGTAGGCGCGGGCGCCATCGACGATCTTCAGGGCGATCGCCTCGGGGCACTCGTACGGATGGTCGCGGCTGATCATGTCGATGAGCTCCTGCAGGTGCGCACCGTCGGTCTTGGCCACCAGCAGGTGCTCCTGGTCCTGGCACACGGCTCCCTCCCAGTGGTAGAACGAGGTCACACCGGGGACAACGTTGACACAGGCGGCAACCTTCGCCTGCACCAGAGAGCGGGATAGCTCGGTGGCGGTACGGGCGTCCGGCGCCGTGCACAGCACGACAAAACGAGATCCCACCGCTTCGTGTGTCGCAGGATTCGGGTCGATCATCGATACCTCGCTCTAGCAGGCCGTGGTGGAAGTGTGATGGGTCTGGCAAGTGGGAGTTACGGTTGAGCGCAAGAAGCAACGACGAAGTCGATGTCTGTGCGCATCGGCGAGGAGTCGCAACGCCGCCATCGCCAGTAAATCCCACTTGCCCGAACGGTTACGCCGCCAAGGACGCATCTGCTGCGTTGCCGCTCCTTGACGATGCGCGTGGACATCGCCGACGTCGTGGCGCCTTGTATCTGCGTCCTTGGCGGCGTAACCAGACCCATCACATTTCCACCACGGCCTGCTCGATTGCTTGTTAGCCCCCAATCTCGCTGCTAGGATCGCGGTGGGGGTTGGGAGTAGATGATTCATTTCGGTACCGCCGGTTGGCGCGGCGTCATCGGCGACGAGTTTACCTTCCACAACGTGCGGCTCGTATCGCAGGCGATCGCGAACCACCTGATCACTGTGAACGGCAACGCGCCCGCGATCGTCGGATATGACACGCGCTTCCTTTCGGAGCGTTTCGCTGCCGAAGCCGCGAAGGTCCTGTCGCAGAACGGGATCCGCTCGCTGTGCTGCTGCCGCGATGTGCCAACGCCGACGATCTCCTTCTCGATTCTGAAGTGGGATGCGTGTGGGGCACTGAACTTCACCGCTAGCCATAACCCACCCCAGTACAACGGGCTCAAATTCCACGATGCCTCTGGCGCTACGGCTCTGCCCGAGGTAACGGCTCGCATCGAGCATGAGCTCCGCGCGCTGGAGTCTTCGTTCAACGACAGCTATGCGCCCGCGGCCGCCCTCATCGAGACGATCGACCCGGCCGACGCCTACCTCGATCAGCTTGGCAACCTGGTGGACCTGGACCTGATCTCTCGATCCGGGCTCCGGCTCGCGGTCGACTCGCTCTACGGCACCGGGCGCGAGTACCTGGACCGTATCCTTATCGACGCTGGCGTGTGCTGTGAGGTGATCCATAATTTCCGCGACCCGTACTTCGGTGGCTACAGCCCCGAGTCCCGCGAATCGAATCTGCGGGAGCTGCAGGAGCTCGTACGCTCCGGCACCTGCACACTGGGGCTTGCCACCGATAGCGATTGCGATCGCTTCGCTATCATCGACACGGATGGCTCCTACCTCAACCCCAACGATGTGCTCGGGCTGCTGGCCCATTTCATCCTCTCGGAGCGGGGCACACGCGGGGATCTGGGACGGACCGTCGCCACCACGCACCTGATCGATCGAGTCGCCGCGCTACATGGAGTTCGGGTGCACGAGACCCCGGTGGGCTTCAAATACATCGGCAAGCTGATCCGTGATGGCCGCATCGTGTTCGGGGGCGAGGAAAGCGCCGGTCTATCGATCGCCGGCCACGTTCCCGACAAGGACGGCATCCTGGCCTGCCTGCTCGTCGCCGAGCTCGCGGCACGGCACGGCGTTCCGGTACGGCGACAGCTCGAGGCCCTGTGGGACAAGGTCGGGCGCTCGGTGCACGAGCGCCGCGATTACGCGCTCGACGCAGAGCTCGAGGAATCAACCGCTGAGAAGCTGCGGAACCCGCCAGCGCAGCTCGCTGGCCTCGAGGTGCTCGAGGTTACGCGCCTGGATGGGGTCAAGCTGCACTTCGAGGACTCCTGGTTCCTGTATCGTCGCTCGGGGACGGAGAACGTCTTGCGCTGTTATGCGGAGGCCCCGACACGCGAACAGGTGCTGGCCCTGCACGCGGCCGGCAGGTCTTTGCTGTCAGGACAAGCTCGGTAGCACGGAGAGATACGCCATGCCACTGATCGAGGACATCGTCGGCCGCGAGATCCTGGACTCGCGCGGCAATCCGACGCTCGAGGTCGACGTGATTGCCGAGGATGGCAGCTTCGGTCGTGCCGCCGTTCCCTCCGGGGCCTCCACCGGCCAGGCCGAAGCCCTCGAGCTACGCGACGGAGATCCGGACCGCTTCCAGGGCAAGGGAGTGCTCACCGCGGTCGACAACGTCAACCAGACTCTGGCCGATGCCGTCGTCGGCATGGAGGCCACCGACCAGGTGGATCTGGACCGGGCCCTACTGGAGGCCGACGGGACCGACAACAAGTCGCGGCTCGGTGCCAATGCGCTGCTGGGAGTCTCGATGGCGGCGGCCAAGTGCGGCGCCGACTCGGTCGGGCTGCCGTTGTTCCGTTACCTGGGAGGGGCGGATGCGCGGATCCTTCCGGTCCCGATGATGAACGTGATCAACGGCGGAGCCCACGCCGACAACTCGCTCGACATCCAGGAGTTCATGATCGCCCCCGCCGGTCTGCCGACGTTTTCGGAGGCCCTGCGAGCCGGTGTCGAGTGCTTCCACGAGCTCAAGAAGCTGCTCTCGGAGCGCGGGCTGTCCACCGCCGTCGGCGACGAGGGCGGTTTCGCGCCGGCGCTCTCGACCGCGCGCGAGACCCTCGACGTTCTGTTGGCCGCGATCGAGCTGGCCGGCTACGAGCCCGGTAAGGACATCTACCTCCTGCTCGATGTCGCCGCCAACGAGCTCAGCAGCAACGGCACCGCGCCGTACGCCCTTCCGGCCGAGGGGCTCGAGGACGCCGGCGCCGACGCTATGATCGACCTGTACGAGCAGCTCATCGGGCAGGTTCCGCTGCTGTCGATCGAGGACGGGCTCGGCGAGGAGGACTGGGAAGGCTGGGTGCGGATGACCGCCCGCCTCGGTGACCGTATCCAGCTCGTTGGCGACGACCTGTTCGTCACCGACGTGGACCGTCTCCAACGAGGGATCGCGCAATCGGTCGCCAACGCCATCCTGATCAAGCCAAACCAGATCGGCACGCTCACCGAGACATTCGCCGCCGTTCGCCTGGCGCAGCAGGCCCGCTATGGCGTGATGATCTCCCACCGATCGGGCGAGACGTGTGATACCACGATCGCCGATCTTGCCGTGGCGACGGGGTGCGGCCAAATCAAGACCGGCTCCGCCTCGCGCGGAGAGCGCATCGCCAAGTACAATCAGCTCTTGAGGATCGAACAATCACTGGGTGAGTCGGCGATCTATGCTGGACCGAGCTTGATCGCCGCTCTCGCCTGAAACAGGAAGCTCGACGGATGGGCATCAGGATCCTCATTCCGCGCCCCCGACGACGCGCCGGGGCAGTCCGAGCGCGCAGGTTCTTGTGGGCGGCATTCGGAATCGCGCTGTGGGGAGTCGCCTATACGGTGTTCAGCGCCGGTGGCATGGTGGGATCGATGCGGGCCCGGGCCAAGGTCGAGCGCCTCGAGCAGGAGGTGGTGGCGGCAGAAGAGGCAAACCGGGCGTTGCGCGAGGAGATCGAGGCGCTGCGCGACGACCCTGGCACCATCGAGCGCTACGCGCGCGAAGATCTGTACCTGGCCAAGCCGGGCGAGAAAGTTTACCTCCTTCCTGAGCTGCCGGACGAAGATTCCAACCCAGCCGCGGGGAGCAGGCCCTCGTCCGACGGCGAGTCATCTGCACCCCTCACACGGCAATAGCGTTTCATGCCCCGAATCGGAATCTACGGGTGGGGAGTCGTGGCGCCTCGCTGTCCCGACGTCGAGGCCTTCGCCTCGAACCTGGAGCAAGGCGGATCCTGGCTCAGGCCGTTTGATGGCTTCGGACCGTCGACGTTTCTTGTCGGTGAGCCCGACTTCGAGTTCGCCGCCTACCGCCCGTGGATCGACGCCCGTTTCCCTCCCAGTAAGTTCCCGCAGCTGCGCCAGAAAATGGGCTGCACGGCGCAATATGCCATCGGCGCCTTCATCCAAGCCCTGGGCCAGAACCCCGGGATTGAGCAGACCCTTCAGGAGCTCGGCGCCGACGCGCAGGTATTGATCGGAACCGGCCTCGGCGAGCTGCCGACGATCTACGAGGTATCGATCGAGCTGTACTTGGCCCAGCGTCGCTGGGACCAGCATTGGGCGAGCCCGGAGAACAACTCCGACCGCAAGCGCTACATCGGCAGCAACGAGGTGCAGCGCGAGCGCCTGCGCCAGAGCTGGGGCATCCCTCCCGACCCGGCGAGCACCGAGGATCTCGCCCCGGCACACGAGCATGCCGAACAGGAGTGGAATCGGTTCTGGACGCATCGGAGCGATGATCTGGTGCGCTTCCTGGAGGCCTGGAACGCGATCGAGTCGCAGGGCGTCAGCGGCAACGTGGCATCGGGCAAGTTGCACCTGCTGCGTCGCAAGCGTACGGCGCTGGAACGACTACAAAAGGAATGCGGCTGTCCGACACCGCCGTGGTTGGCGGTCTCCTCCAACCTGTTGTGGAATATCTCCAACACGCCGCCGGCTCAGGTGTCGATGCTGGGCAGGATCACCGGCGCAGCGTACGCACCGGTGGCCGCCTGCTCCAGCTTCGGTATCGCGCTGCACCTGGCACTGCAGGCCATCCGCAGCGGCACCGCCAAGGCGGTCGTGGTCGGGGCCGCCGACCCTCCTCCCCATCCGACCTCGGTAGGCACCTTCTACAAGGCCAGAGTGCTGGCCGGCGACCGAACGCCGTCGCTGCCGCTGACCGATCTGCGCGGAACCCACGTCGCGGGCGGATCGTGCGTGTGGATCGTGGGCGACCACGATTTCATGCAGGCTCGTGGCTACCAGCCCCTGGGCCTGGAGTTGCTGGGCGTCGGGGTCACCTCGGACGCCGACCACATCATCACCCCGTCGGTGCAAGGCCCGCAGAAGGCCGTCCAGCGAGCCCTGTCCGATGCCGGCATCGAGGCGGGCGAGATCGGCACCTGGGA
>JACZXM010000310.1 GCA_022571615.1 Acidobacteriota bacterium
ACCTGCCGATGTTCGACCTGATCAACAAGATCTAGGAGGCCGTGGTGGAAGTGTGGTGGGTTGCCCGCAGGGTTACGCCGCCAAGGGCGCATCTGCTGCGTTGCCGCTCCTTGACGATGCGCGTCGGCATCGCCGACGTCGCGGCGCCTTGCATCTGCACCCTTGGCGGCGGTACCAGGCCCATCACACTTCCACCACGGCCTGCTAGCCTGAAATGCAGGCTAGCAGCCAAAGGGAGGCAGCCAGCCGGCAGCTGGATGTGGGAGTGGGGACGCCCATACAACCAGCTGCCGGCCAACGCGGGCATGCGCCGCCGATCGCCCCACCCGGAGCGGGCGGCGGTGCCGGCGCGCCACCGGCCGGCCCGCTAACGCGGGGGCAAGAAGGGGTAGACCGCGTGATTACCGATCAGGCCGGACAGGAGCGCGATCTGACTCTGCGGCGCCTGCTGTTAGTTCGCATCGTCACCGCGACGGCGCTGTTGCTGGCGGCGCTTTCGCTGCAGCTTCTGGTGGGCACCGAGCGCTCCTTGGCGCCCATTTACTGGCTCATCACGGCGCTCTACACCACCAGCCTGGTATACACCCTGATGCGCCGGCCGGCGCGCCGGTGGCACGGATTCACCGGTGCCCAGCTCACCGTCGACGTGGCCTTGGTCACCATGCTGGTGTACGCCCTCGGCGGCGTGCGCTCGCCCTTCGTCCTGGTCTACCTGATCATCGCCTTTGGAGCCGGCACCATGCTCCAGCAGCAAGTGGCGCTGGGGATCGCCGCCTGGACGGGCGTCTGCTACGGTCTGATGGCCCACTTGGCATCGGCCGGTTGGCTGCCGAACTTAGAGATTCCCTTCGGGCCAGGTGCCGAGACGGTGGATCCGGCCGAGATGTACCTGCGCATCTTCGCGGTGCTCCTGGGCAGTTGCTTCGTGGCAGCGGTATCGAGCTCTTCGGCAACCCGTCTGCGGCGCACACGCTACCAGTTGCAGCAGGAACGGACCACTTTGGAGGCGGTCCAGCAGCTCAACCAGCAGCTGTTGGCGGGCATGAGCAGCGGACTGATCGCGGCTGACTCCGGCGGCAAGGTCGTTGCCTGCAACCGAGCCGCCGAGCGCATTACCGGGCGCTCGCAAGAACACATCGTAGGACACCCGGTGAGCGAGATCCTAGACCTGGATCCGGGTGCGTTCGCCGATCTGGAGCGGCGATTGCGCGAGCGCCAGATCTACCGTACCGAGCGTCAGATCCAGGACCCCTCGGGCGCCTCCCGGACGGTTGGCATGAGCGTGACGCGAGTTACCGAGGAGCCGGTACTTGCCGCCGGATCGGCACCGGGAAACGGCACCTCCGATTCCGGACGCTCGCCAGGCGGACCGTGGGCGGTGCGCGGAGAAGGACCGATCGCGGGCGGTTACATCTTCATGTTCCAGGACCTCACCGACATCAAGCGCATGGAGAGGCTGTTCTGGATGCGGGAGCGCATGGCGGTGCTTGGCGAGATGGCCAGCTCGCTGGCGCACGAGATCCGCAACCCGTTGGCCTCAATCTCGGGATCGCTGCAGATGCTCCGGCACGGCGATGTCGAGATGCAGAGCGTGCGCGGTGGACGGCTCATGGACATCGTGACGAAGGAATCCGAGCGCCTGTCGCACATCATCGAGGACTTTCTGGACTACGCGCGCCCCGAGAAGCTCGAGGCGAACGAGACCGACCTGGTCGCCATCGCGCGCGACACGGTCGATCTGCTCGGCAACTCGCCCGAGATCCGGTCGGATCACGAGCTCGAGGTCGAAGCGGCCCAGGAGCCGGTCATGGCGCTGGTGGACGCAGGCCGTATCAAGCAGGTGTTCTGGAACCTGGCGCGCAACGCGGTGCAGGCGATGCCCGAGGGCGGGAGCCTGCGGATCCGGCTCATCGGCAGCTCGCGAGGGGCCCGTGTGGTGTTCGAGGACTCCGGTGTGGGCATGTCGACCGACCAGGTCGACAATGTATTTCGTCCCTTTGTGTCGGGCTCCGACAGCGGCACCGGTCTCGGCCTGGCGATCGTGTACCGGATCATGGAGTTGCACGGGGCGCGCGTCGAGGTGGAGTCGGAAAACGGCAAGGGAACCCGATTCGTTCTGCATTTCGAGGACGCCGCCGTGCCCGGGCCCGGGGAGCAGACGGTCGTGGTCGAGGGACAGACCGAGCGGGGGACACGGCTGTTTGACGAGCTGTCCCGCTCCATCCAGGCGAGCTAGCTAAAGCACCCCGTCGACGACCGCTCCCGGATTGGCCGGTTCCGTGGCCATCTCCGTATATTGTGATGAGGGTAGCCCGCACCCACGAGGTAGGACTTGACCCGAATACTGATCGTCGACGACGAGCCGAGCATGCGTGACGTACTCTCCATCGCGCTGTCCGACGAGCACTACGAGGTGGTCACTGCCAACGATGGCGACCAGGCAGTGGCCCTGCTCCAGGAGGAGCCCTTCAACGTCGTGGTGTCCGACATCCGGATGCCGGGCCTGGACGGCATGGGGCTCTTGCGCCGCGCCCGCGAAGCGGCCCCCGACACCGACATCATCCTGATCACCGCCCACGCCAGCACCGACTCGGCGATCGAGGCGCTGCGGCTTGGGGCGTACGACTACATCACCAAACCGTTCGACGTTACCGAGCTCAAGATCACGATTCGACATGCGCTCGAGCGGCAGATGCTGCGGCGCGAGAACGTCCTACTCAAGAGCGAGCTGACCGAGCAGCATCTGTTCGACAACATCATCGGCCGATCGGAGGCGATGCAACGGGTCTTCAATCTCATCCAGCGGGTCATGGACTCCAGCTCGACGGTCCTGATCGCCGGCGAGAGCGGCACCGGCAAGGAGCTGGTGGCGCGAGCGATTCACTACAACGGCGATCGGTCGGCGGCCCCCTTCGTGGCGGTCAACTGCGCCGCGCTACCGCCGCAGCTACTGGAGAGCGAGCTGTTCGGGCATGTGAGGGGAGCATTCACCGGCGCCGACCGGCACAAGGAAGGCCTGTTCGAGGCGGCCCAGGGAGGCACGATCCTGCTCGACGAGATCGGTGACATGCCGCTGGAGCTGCAGCCCAAGCTGCTGCGCGTGCTCGAGGACCGGAGGGTCCGCCGCGTCGGCTCGACGTCCGACATGGCCATCGACGTTCGGGTGCTCGCGGCAACCAACAAGGACCTGCGCGCGGCGTTCGCCGCCGGGCGGTTTCGTGAAGACCTTTACTACCGGCTCAACGTCATTCAGATCGACCTGCCACCGTTGCGACAGCGCGGAGAAGATGTAGAGCTGCTGACACAGCACTTCCTGAGCGAGCTGTCCGCCGAGGCCGGCAAGCGTATCAGCGGGTTCTCGCAGCAGGCCGCACGAATGATGCAGGCTTACGATTGGCCCGGCAATGTGCGCGAGCTGGTCAACGCCGTGCGGCATGCGGTGACGATGGAGTCCGGCGATGTGGTGCAGGCAGAGAGCCTGCCGGCGGCGGTGGTCGACGCCGACGCCAGCCGTCAGGCGGCGGCAGCGCCGGCCGCCTCCGAGCCGGCCCGGGAGGGGCCATCCTCTCAGGCGCAGCCATCTCCGCCCGCCCGGAGCCTGTCAGAGGCCGGTTTCGAGCTTCAGGCGCACCTGGACGAGGTCAAGCGCTTCTACATGCAGCGGGCGCTGGTCCGAGCCGACGGAGTGCAAACGCGTGCTGCCGAGATATTGGGCATGAGTTTCCGGTCGTTCCGCTACTACGCCAAGAAGTTCGGTCTCGGGGAGGCAAGCCGTGACGGCTGACACTTTCTGGCACTTTCAGGGTGACAATCATTGTCACTCTGACATCCAGTGTCGCTTTGACGTAACACTAAATCGCACAAAACATGAAAGACTGTGAAAAGTCGTTGAAAGATATCAACAGCTAGAGAAAGTTATTAATCAGTCCTAAGACACTGTAGAACAACAATTTAGTTCCCTGTCATAGTCTACGTTATTCTGACGTTTTCTGTTTCATACAGTGATATGAGTATCTAACATATGTTATGGCATGTTAGTTGCTCTAGATGAGGGCGAAGATGATTGGCAGGGTTAGCGGGGTAAGCAACCCCGAGCCCGTCACGGGGTTCGCCAAACCCCCGAAGGAGGAAACAGTATGAGCCTCAAGCGCCAAGAGGGCTTCTCCCTCATCGAGCTGCTGATCGTAGTTGCGATCATCGGCATCATCGCCACCATCGCCGTGCCGCAGCTAATGGACGCCCTCGATCGTGGGCGCCAGCGGCGCAGCATGTCCGACATGCGGAACATGGCCACGGCCAACGGTACGTTCCGGGTCGACACGGGCGCCTACGCGGCCGCGCTGGCCAACATGCAGCCGACCTACATGCAGATCGTTCCGGTCAACGACGGCTGGGGCAACGCCTACACGTACACCGGTGGCGGCACTCACACGCTGACCTCGCTGGGTTCGGACGG
>JACZXM010000311.1 GCA_022571615.1 Acidobacteriota bacterium
GGACTCGGACCCACGGCGCGATCTGTTCGTCCGCGAGTTCTGGAACCATCGCGACCCGAGCCCGGGCACCGTGGCCAACGAGTACCGCGACCAGCACTACGAACGGCTCGAGTACGCGAGCGAGAACTTCGGCCGCGGCTCACCGCGTCCGGGTTGGGACACGGACCAAGGGCGCGTGTGGATCCTGCTCGGGCGACCGCAATCGTTCAACCGGCTACCCAACACCAGCCTCGCCGTGCCGGTCGAGGTGTGGTTCTACTCGGTTGACCCCGCCATTGGCCTGCCGCCGTTCTTTTATCTGATCTTTTTCAAGGACCGTGGGGTTGGCTCCTACCGCCTGTACAGCCCGGCGATGGACGGCCCGTCGCGGTTGCTCAATGCCTCCGGCCAGCAACAGGCCGCTCGGGGAGGCGGCGACCCGGGTCCTGGCGCCAGGACACTGGGACTGGGAGAGGGCGCGGGGGCGATCCGGCTGCTGCGTCAGGTTGACGTCGAGTTGGCGCGCGCCGCCAGCAGTCTGATTCCCGGAGAGGGAGGTCAGATCGTCTCGCCGCTGCGTTCGGAAATGGTCCTGGCACGGGTGTTCGGCCTGCCCTCGCTCCTGATGCCGCAGGCCACCTGGGCGTACAACGTGCTGACCGGCCTGACCGAGTCCAAGGTTCGGTTCGAGACCTTGCCCCTGCGGGCGGCCGCGGTGGTGTTGTTTGATCCGTCGGGGATCCCGTTCATCCATTTCGCCACCCGCACCCCGGGTGAGCGCCTCAATCTCAACCAGTACGAGGACCGCTATTACGTCACCTTCCAGATCAGCAGCTCGGTGCGCGACGGGGATCTGCGTTTTCTGCAGGCCGACGAGCCGCGCCTGTTGCAGGCCGATCTGGACGAGGAGACCGCACGACGGTTGCGAACCGGTCCGGTCCAGTACATGGAACGGCTGCCGGTGATCACGGGTGAGTACACCCTGGCGCTGATGCTGGAGAACAACGTGACGCACGAGTTCGGTCGCGCCGAGTTCGATCTTCGGGTGCCGGATCTGGAGACCACCAGCTTGACCTCGAGCACGCCGCTGCTGGTGTCGCAGGTGCGCGACACCGACCCGAATGCCTACGATCCGTTCGTCGATCAGGTTGCCTTCCAGCTCGGTCCGCGACTGCTGGTGCCGGCGGTCGGGGGACCGTTTCCCGAGGGTGGCACCGTCCGGGTCTTGTGGCAGCTCATCGTGCCAAGCGAACCGCAGCCGCTGCTGGCGAGCTATCGGTTGCGCGATACCGCCGGCAAGCTGCTGATCGAGAAGGTGTTGCGCATCGACCCTGGGCAAGCCGACGACAACCGGCTGTTGAATCACCTGGCCGCGATCGACCTGCGCGACGTGCCGCCGGGGCCGTATGTGTTGACCGCGGACCTGGAAGGAGACGATCGTGATCCGATCGAGCTATCTGTGGAGGTCGTGCCGCAGCACCAGTACGTGGAACCGTTCATTCATGCGCGCCATCAGCCGCCCGCCACCTCATCGCAGGTACGGCTGGTGCGGGCTCGTCAGCTGCGCACGGTCGGTCGCACCGACGAGGCGATCACACAGCTGGACTCGGTGCTGCGGCGAGAGCCAGACATGGAGGAGGCGTTGGAGCTACAGCTCGATCTGCTCACCGACGCGGGTCGCTATCAGGAGATCGAGGAGCTGCTCACGCCCCGTTTGGTACGGGCTCCCAAGAACGTGGATCTGTTGCTGCAGCTGGCCGAGGTTGAGGCACAGCTCGGCCAGCACCACGACGCGATCCGCTACTACGAGCGGGCGCGGCTAGAGGGCGCCGAGCAGACGCCCGAGCTACTCAACGCGCTGGCCTCGGAGTACTACGCTCAGGGGCGCCTGGAGCCCGTCGCGACCCTGCTGCAGCGAAGTCTGGATTTGCGGCCCCAGCAGCCGCAGATCAGGAAGCTGCTCGATGAGGTCCGCGCGCGGCAATGACTCCGCGCCCCTGGCGCACGACGTACAGATGGCCGCTCTGGAGCGGCCCGAGAGTTTGCTGCTGGCCCCCGGGCCAGCGGATCCGCACTGTTACCGCCGTCGCCGCTCCCAGCCCGACGTGGAGTCGCTGGTCGCTGGAGGAACCGTACGACGATCCGGCCTTGATCTCTCGCACCAGAGCGACGCTGTCGCCGCCGCGGACCAGCTCGACCCGTGCGCCGATGCCGCCGCGGTTGGCGGGGTCGCCCACCAGGCGTAGTTGAATCCACCGGCCCGAGCTATCAGCGCCTTGGTTGAGGAGAAAGTCGGCCGGCTGGCCGTTGTTGCTGATCAGGATGTCGAGATCGCCGTCGTTGTCGACATCACCGATCGCCGAGCCCCGCGACACCTTCACCAGCTCCAGTCCGGGTCCGAGCTGTGCCGATCGCTCGAGTAGCCTGCCATGGCCCTGGTTCAGGAACAGATGATTGCGCTGCGCATAGGTGATGTTGTCGCGGAATTCGCCGATGTTGTCGATGATGTGGCCGTTGGCCACGAACAGGTCCAGGTCGCCGTCGTTGTCGATGTCCATCCAGTTGACGCCGAATCCGACCTGCCGCAGGCTGGGCTCGCCGATTCCAGAAGCGAACGTGGCGTTGTCGAACATCCCGTCGCCGAGGTTGCGGTAGAGCGAGTTGGTCTCGACATCGAGATTGGTGACCACAATGTCAAGGCGCCCATCGCCGTCGTAGTCGCCCCAATCGGTTCCCATGCCGGCCTCGGCCTGGCCGTCGGAGCTGAAGCTGACCCCGGCCAGCAGGCCGTCCTCCACGAAGCTCCTTCCGTCGACGTTGATGTACAGAAAGTTCCGGGTCGAGTCGTTGGCGACATAGATATCGATCAGACCGTCATCGTTGGCGTCGCCGAACACGACTCCCAATCCCTTGCCATCGAGGGTGTCGGCGATGCCCGCCGCCTGGCCGATGCCGGTGAACGTGCCGTCGCCGTTGTTGCGGTAGAGCCGGTCGGCCTGGGCGTTGAAAACGTCAGGGTGGCAGTAGGCGCGGAGATTGCGCCGGGGGTCGCCGCAGTACTTGTGGTTGTCCCAGGCGAAATCCACGTAGTTGGCGACGTACAGGTCGAGGTATCCGTCGTTGTCGATGTCGGCCCAGGCGGAGGAGGCGCCCCAGGCTCGGTCGTCGACTCTGGCGCTGGCGGCAAGCTCCGCGAAGGTGCCGTCGCCGTTGTTGCGATACATCTGATTGGGACCGAAGTTGCTGACGTAGATGTCGTTGAAGCCATCGTTGTCGTAATCGGCGACCGCGACCCCCATGGTCCAGATTTCGCTCGCCGCTCCCGCCGCTGCCGGGACCGGTGTGAACCGTCCCTTCGGCGATCCCCGTAGCAGGATGTTCGTGAGCGACCCGGTGGACTCGGTCCCAGGAGTTGGTGAACCCTGAGCGAAATAGGCATCCAGCCAACCGTCGCCATCCAGGTCGGCCAGGGCCAGTCCCGACCCCATGGTCTCGACCATGTAGCGCCGTCCGGAGCCGCCGTGGTCGTGCTCGAAGCGCAAGCCGCTCTCGTCGGTGGCGTCGACGAGCCGAAACGGAGCTTGCGACCTTAGCAGGCCGTGGTGGAAGTGTAATGGGTCTGGTACCGGGGCCGTCGGGCCCGCGGCGCCCGCGGTGAGGAGTGCCAGCAGTCCGATCAGGGCGCAGGGTTCGGTGCGGCGTTGCCGGCGGCGACGAAGGCTCATTGGGCGCTCGCCAACGGGTGGGTCACGGTCTCGCCGTCCCCTTCGAGGACCAACATCAGCTGGCCGGCAGCAATCCCCTCGAATTGCTGCAGTTTTCCGTCCGGCCAGCGAATCTGAACCCGAGCCCTCGGGCTCGATCCGAGCCCGAAGAACAGATCCGTGCTCCCCTGCGAGCCGTACGATGAAGTGCTGCGAACATCCGCCCGCTGGGGGAAACCGGTCGCCCCGTCGGAAGCGTCCCCCCCTACCGGGGTCACGGTCACCCGGGACCCGAGGGCATCGCGATTCGAGTGCCGGCCCCGCAGCCTCACCACAAGCCGATGGGCACTGCTCTGCCCGCGGTTGTGCAGCAGTCGCGCCGGCCCGCCGGAATTGCTCACCACGAGATCGGGACGCCCGTCGCCGTCCAGGTCGCCGGCGGCCAGCCCGCGGCTCACCTCAACCGGTTCGAATCCCGGCCCGGCGCTAGCGGACACCTCCTGGAACAGGCCGGCGGAAGGGCGCCAGGCGGCTGGCCCATCGTTGGGTTGGCCCGGTTGCAGGGCACCGGCGGCGATCGCCTCCCGGCGCTGCTGCACCAGCCGGTTGACGAACACGTGGTTGGGCTGCGGATACGAGGTGCCGTCCTGAATCACTTCGACGTTGTCGAGGATGTGTCCGTTGGCGATAAAGACCTCGCGATCCCCGTCTCCGTCGGCGTCGGTG
>JACZXM010000312.1 GCA_022571615.1 Acidobacteriota bacterium
GTACGCGGCCTCGGCCTCGATCTCGTACCCGTACAGTCCGGCTCGGGTGATCGCGATCGCCCGGCGGTGAGCCTCGGCGCTCACCCACCCATTGCGGCGCAGCGCCTCGATCTCGAGTGGGGTCTTCATCATGCGCAGGGCGTCGATATGCGGGCTCGCGTCCTCGAGCCGGTAGTAGGGATATCGCTGGCGCAACATCTCCGCCCGCCAGGCGTCCTCCGAGGGTTGGGCGCCCCAGGAGCTGATGAAGCGCCTCGCCATGAAGATCGCGACGTCGCCACGGGATTGGTCCACCTCCGTGCGCTCCGATAGCCGGCCGGCACGTTGTCTGCTCCCGGGCTTAGCCGGTCCGGTCCCACATCCCGGTCGACATATAGCGTTCGCCGGTATCGTTGAGGATCGTCACGATCGTGTGGTAACGGCCAGCGCGCGCCACCTCGGCGGCAGCGTGCACGTAGGCCCCGGAGGAGGGCCCCACGAACAGGCCCGTGGTGGCGAGAAGCCGGCACATCTGTAGCCCCTGATCCAGCGTCACTGGGATCCGCTGGTCGATCAAGGACTCGTCAAGGATCTCGGGCACGATGTCCTCCGCTGTGCCGAGGGGCTTGAGCCCTTCGATGCCGGGGAACCGTTCCGGGATGACCACGGCGATATGGGTCTGAGGATGGGAGCTCTTGAGGCGACGTCCCACCCCGGTGACGGTGCCGCCGGTGCCAATCCCTGCGACGAACGCGTCGGGCGGGGCGCTGCCGAGGGCAGCCATCTGCTCGAGGATCTCGACCCCTGTGGTCTCGTAGTGGGCGAGCCAGTGGATGTCGTTGGCGTACTGGTTGGCGTACCAGTAGCGGTCCGGGTGCTCGGTCGCCAGTCGCTGGGTCTCAAGCAAGGCAAAGTCATATCCCTCGATCGGATCCGTCAGCAGCAGCTGTGCCCCGTGAGCCGCGATTTGATCGAGCCGTTCCCGGCTCGCGTTTCCCGGGATCACGAGCGTTACGTCGACTCCCAGAGCGGCTCCCAACATCGCGTACGCGATCCCGGCGTTCCCCGAAGAGGAATCGAGCAGTCGCCTCCCGCCGCACAATTTGCCGTCGGCGATCGCCCTCGTGAGAATCCGGGATACGGGTCGGTCTTTGATCGAGCCGCCGGGATTGACGCCCTCCAGCTTGGCGTACAGCCGCACCCCCTCAGGTAGGGCGCCGATGTTGAGCCGGATCAGCGGCGTGTGGCCGACGGCTTGGAGAAGGTCTCTGCCCTGGCGTTGTGACATGCCGCCGGTCGACTGGCTAGGAGGCCGCAGCGCTGCAGAAGTGTTGATAGTCGATATAGCCGGGGAAGCTCGCACCCTCGGCGCAGTAACTGCATTCGGGGTCGCGCTCGATCTTGAACTCGGTGAACCGAGCTCGGAGCGCATCGTAATGGAGCATGCGCCCGACCAGCGTGTCACCGAGCTGTAGGACAATCTTGAGGGTCTCGACTGCTTGCAGCAAGCCGATCACCCCTGGTAGTACGCCCAGGACCCCGGCATCGGCGCACGAGGGAGCCATCTCCGGCGGCGGCGGCTCCGGGTACATGCAGCGGTAGCAGGGCCCGGGAGCCTCCGGACGCCCAGGCCACAGGACCGTGACCTGTCCCTCGAAGCGGAATACGGAGCCGTGCACGTTGGGCAGCCCCAGCTTCACGCAGGCGTCGTTGACCAGGTAGCGGGTCGGGAAGTTGTCGGAGCCGTCGACAATCACATCGTAGGGTTCGAAGATCTCCTGCACATTGGCGCTATCGAGCCGCTGCGGGTAGCCGATCACCTCGGCCAACGGGTTGAGGCCCGTCAGGGTCTTCCGCGCCGACTCGACCTTCGGCATCCCGACGCGAGAATCCGAGTGCAGGATCTGACGCTGTAGGTTCGACCGCTCGACGACATCGTCATCGACCACACCGATCGTGCCAACGCCTGCGGCCACCAGATAGTAGGCCGCCGGAGAACCCAGACCGCCGGCCCCCACGAGCAGCACCTTGCTATCGATCAGCTTCGCCTGCCCTTGCTCGCCGATCTCGGGGATCGCCAGATGCCGGCCATAACGCTCCCGCTCGAGGGCGTTGAGCACGCGAGGCACGTGGACGGGGAGGCCCTCTTCTTTCCAGCGGGCGAAGCCACCCTGCATCGACCTGACGTCCGTGTAGCCGAGCTGGCGGAGGTTCTCGGCCGCGAATAGCGAGCGGGTGCCGCCTCCACACATCACGATCACCGGCGTTTGCGGATCGGGAATGGTGTCCTCGATTCTCAGTTCCAGGAAGCCGCGCACGATGCGCTCGGCGCCCTCGGCACTGCCCTGGGCAACCTCGTCCGGCTCGCGCACGTCGATCAGCACCGTGCCTCGGCCCTGGAGATCCAACGCCTGCTGCGGCGTCACCTCGGGGATCAATCGCTTGAGCTCCTGCAGCCTGCTGTGCTTGCCAGTCACCCTCTACCTCCCGCCACCGCTGGCACGATGGAGATGACCAGGTTGCTCTCGTGCAGGGGCGTTTCCACACCGGCCAGGGCCGAGATGTTCCGATCACCGAGATACACATTGATGAAGCGGCGAACTTTGCCGTGCTGATCCAATACCTGCTCGAGGACGCCCTGGTGCCGTCGGCCCAGAGCATCCAGGGCTTCGCGCACAGTCGAAGCCTCCACGACCACTTCGTCCAGGCCGCCGGTGTGGCTCCGCAGCGGAGTGGGGATCCGGATGGTTACCTGGTTCACGGTGCGGATTCCTCGATGCGTTGCTCTATGGTGCTCGAGCCGTTCAGAAGCCAGGATCGCCGTGCGATCAGACCCTCCGCTCCCACCGACAGGATGAGGTAGACGTATCCAACCCAGGCGCGCGCGATATCGGTCGGCGAGGGCCGGGCGGGATGGTCCGGGTGGGTGTGCCAGATCCCCACGATCTGGAGACCGTCGCGCCTGGCTTGGTCATCAGCGGCGACGAAGTCGTCGGGGTCGAGAAGGTAGCGGTCCCGGCGGCGATCCGTGGCGAGGTTGTTGGCCTGAACCGCTCGGGAAACGAGGACCTCACCGTTGGCCTCGTGGCCGATCAACAGCCCACAGACCTCCTCCGGGTATCCGGCCGTGGCCAGCGCCTCCAAGTGCCGAAGTTGCGACGCATCGAAGCGAAGCGTCGGCACGGAGCGCGCGGTGGCTTCGATGACGCAGTCGGTTGCGCTCAAGTGTGTCCCCCAAGTGGTGGCTCGCCCCTAATACATGATAATTTTATCATGTATCCTTGGGACCAGTGTGGCAAGTCCAGCAAGGGATCCTCGACGCGCTCACGCACCTACACCACGCCTGACGCGATAGACTCCGGCGCGCCCAGCTCCTCTCGCACCACTCTCGAGCGTTGCAAGCACCCTGATCGCTTTCCGGGTCCATGAGACGGCCACCGCTTCACCGACTGCCGGAAACCGCGCACGCTGCGCTCGGCGGCCGGATGCGGGATCGCCACCAATACATGATGGTTTTTCTCATGTATCCTGGGACCCAGCGTGGGATGTCCAGCGAGGGAGATGACGATGACGCTCGGAGGTTGCAGTGGGCACGGATAGTTTCGATTTCAGCCTTGCCATTGGTGGAGCTGCCGGCCAGGGGATAGCGACCCCGGGCAACATCCTTGCCAGGATGTTCGTGCGACGCGGGCTCCACTTGTACGCCTACAACGCCTTCCAATCGATCATTCGGGGTGGCCACATCTTCTTGACGATCCGAGTCAAGAACGCACCTGCGACCAGCCATGGCGACAAGCTTGACCTGCTCGTGTGTCTGAATCAGGACACCATGGATCGACACCTCGAGCACATGGGCGCCGGAACGCGTGTGCTGTTCAACAGCGACACGATCGAGCCCGGAGAGGCTAACGAGGGAGCGGTCTTGTGCCCGATCCCGGCGGGAGAGCTGAGCCCTGACCGCCGGAACAAGTTAATGCAGAACACGGTGGCTCTGGGCGTTATCAGCCAGCTTCTGAGCATTGATTTCGAGGAGATCCAGAAGAATCTGGAGCAGTTGTTCGGGCGCAAAGGTGACGCGGTCGTGGCCCAGAACGTCGAGGCAGCACGTGCCGGATATTCCTATGCCGCCGAACACTTCGAGCCCTTTTCCGATCCGCTGCCCCGTGGTCCCAGGCCGATGGCGCTGTGGAGCGGAAACGAAGCCCTGGCCATGGGTGGCGCGGCGGCAGGGGTGAAGTTCTACTGCGCTTACCCGATGAGCCCGGCGACAGGGGTCTTGCACTGGATGGCGCAAAACGCCCGCGAGCTCGAGATCATGGTGCGGCAGGTTGAAGACGAGATCGCCGTCGCCAACATGGTGATCGGCGCAGCGCACGCCGGTTGCCGCGCCATGTGCGCCACCTCGGGTGGCGGCTTCGCTCTGAT
>JACZXM010000313.1 GCA_022571615.1 Acidobacteriota bacterium
GGGTGCCGTCGAGATCGAAGACGATCAGGGCAGGTATGCGCGGCGGCATGCTGCTGGCGAGCCGGCTACAGAAGGTCGAGGACCGGCTCGTGGGTCAGCACCCCGGTCTCGACAGCGAGCGCGAAGAGTCGTCTGATCGCCCGCTCGCCGGCGTAACCCATATCGAGCGTGGAGGCGTTGACGTAGCGGTACACGTATTCCTCGAGAATCGGCCGCTCGAGCCCACGGGCATAGGTGGCGGCGAAGTCGAGCGCGGCCTCGGGGTTATCGAAGGCGCGACGAAGGCTTTCCAAGAAGAGCCGGGCAAGACGTTGCTGCATGCCTGCCGGCAGCTCACGACGTACGGCAACGACTCCCAGCGGTAGCGGCAGGCGCTCACGCCGCGCCCATTCGGTCGCCGGCTCGAAGAGTGGATGCAGACCGAGTTGCGGGTACATCAGCTGGCCCTCGTGAATGATCAATCCGGCGTCCACCTGCTCGCAGAGCACGGCGTCCAGGATGGTGTCGAACGGGAGCACCACCTCCTCGTACACCGGCCCGGCGAACACCCGCAACAGCATTGCGGCCGTGGTGTGGTAGCCGGGGATCGCCACCCGGAGCCCCGCGAGTGCCGCGGGTCCCGGGCTGACGGCCTCACTGCCCACCACCAGAGGGCCGTAAGCGTCGCCAAAGCTGGCCCCACAGCGCAGGATGCGGTAGCGGTCGGCCACCTGGGGGTAGGCGCCCACCGAAAGCGCAGTCAGGTCGACGCTGGCCTCGATCGCCCGCTGGTTGAGGGTCTCGATGTCGCCGAACTCCACCACCGCGTCCAGGCCATCGCTCTCGCACAGCTTCTCCAGCGCCCAGGCCATGAAGGCGTCGTCGGGGTCGGCACTCTGGGCTATGCGGACAACAGCGGCACTCATGAGGACCTCGTGTGAGCTGGCCATGTGATGGGGGACCGGCCTCCTAGTTGGCAGGCGGCCGGTTGCGGAGTAGTTTAGCCGCTCGACATGATCGCGATTGATCTCACCAGCATGCAGGGTTGCCGATGCCCGTCACCCCACAGAACCGAACCGAAGTTGCCGCGCAGACCGAGGAAGACCTCCTGGGCTGGCGCCCCGCGTTCCCGATCCTGGAGAGCTCGACGTACCTGATCTCCAACTCCCTTGGTGCGATGCCGCGCGGTGTGCACGAGGCCTTGCGGCACTACGCGGAAACCTGGGCCACCGCCGGGGCGATGGCCTGGGAGAAGGAATGGTGGCTTCTGGCCGAGCAGGTGGCCGACGCGGTGGCGCCGCTGATCGGAGCGCCTGCCGGGAGCGTCTCGACGCATCAGAACGTCACGCTCGCCTCTGCGGTCGTGGCCTCGTGCTTTGAGTTCGACGGCGATCGCACGGGGATCGTGTGCTCGGACCTCAATTTTCCATCGATCGTGCACCTGTACCGGCAGCACGAACGTCGCGGTGCGCGCCTCCATCTGGTGCCCTCTCCGGACGGGCTGACGGTACCGACACAGGCGATGATCGACGCCATCGACGAGAGCACGCTCCTGGTGCCGATCTCCCACGTCATCTTCAAGAGCAGCTACATGCAGGATGTCGAGGCGATCGTGCAACGGGCGCACGCAGTCGGCGCCTATGTGGTGTTGGATCTCTACCAATCCGCCGGCATCATGCCCATCGACGTGTCCCGGCTGCAGGTCGACTTCGCCGTCGGCGGCATGCTGAAGTGGCTGTGTGGCGGCCCCGGCTCGAGCTACCTGTACGTGAGGCCGGACCACACGGCGACCCTGCGCCCGATGATCACCGGCTGGTTCGCTCGCCAGAACGCTTTCGCGTTCGACCCGCGCGATGAGAGTTGGCGTTCCGATGCCTGGCGCTTCCTGAACGGGACCACCCACATTCCCTCGCTCTCGGCCGCCTTACCCGGGCTGGAGATCCTCAACCAGCTCGACCTGAATGCCGTGCGCGACAAGTCGGTGCGCCAAACCCAGCTATTGATCGACGCCGCCGACGAGAACGGCTGGCAGGTGAATAGCCCGCGCGATTGCAGCCGTCGAGCCGGCCATGTGACGCTCGGCGTGCCCGAGGCCGAAACGGTTACCGCGGCTCTCCTGGAACGCCGGATCATGATCGACTACCGGCCGGGCGCCGGCATCCGGATCGCCCCCCATTTCTACACCACCGACCAGGAGATCCTGCGGGCAGTCGAGGTCATGGCCGAGCTCACCACGGCCTCCTAGCTGCAGCTGCCTGACCCCCACGGGCTTATTTAATATCCGCGCTCCCGCTCTACCCGGTTGAGCAACGGCTCGTCGCTGACGAAGTGCCGGTAGTTCTCACTGAACTCGTCGGCGATGGGGTCGACCTCGGATGGCCCGGCGATATGGGGTGTCACCCAGGCGCGCGGCTCGGTCCAAAGGGGACTGTCCGCAGGCAGGGGCTCCTGCTGGAAGACGTCCAGAATTGCGGCCCCGAGGTGACCGTCGCGCAACGCCTCGAGCAGGGCTATCTCGTCCAGCAGGCCGCCGCGTCCGACGTTGAGCAGGATAGCTCCGGCGGGGAGAGCGCGGATGGCCTTGGCATCGATCATTCCAGCGGTCTCTGTGGTCAACGGCGCGGCCACGACCAAGGCATCGCAAAGCGGCAACATCGCATGCCAATCGTCCTTGGCGAAGACGCGGGCGACATGCGGCACCGGCCGCGCGGTGCGGCAGACGCCGAGGATCTGAACACCGAATGGCGTGAGCCGCTCGGCGATGGCACTGCCGATGTTGCCCAACCCGATGATGCCGATGCGCCGGTCGCTCAGCAGCGGCCGCGGTAGTTGGCGCCAGACGCCGCGGTCCTGATTGCGTCGATAGTCTTCGATTCCCAGCAGTGTGTGCAGCAGATAGCCCACGACATACTCCGCCACCTGGAGTCCAAACCGGCCATTGGACCGCGTCAGCTCGACCTGTGGGCGTAGATCGTCCCGCATCAGAAAGTGGTCCACGCCGGCGCCCGCGACCTGGATCCATCGCAGCGCGGGGAGCTGATCGAGGGCGCCTGGCGGCAGTGTCCAGGCCAGCAGGACATCGGCCGCGGAGGGTCGCCGGAGACGACCGACGCCGGCATGCGTTTCGATCGGGATGCCGGGGATACGGAGCCTCAGCGCCTTGCGAAACTGCTCCGCGAGCGGGTGCCACACCAATACCGGACTCAGATCTTCCGGGGCCGAGGCGGCCCGAACGACGCCATCGGAAGCGGTCACTGCGCTCAACCTCGTTTGTTTGCCACCCGAAGATACCGGTGATAGCTTACCCTCCGCAATCGCACCCTCCCGCCCAGGATTTGCGACCCGCGGCAGATTGCCGGGCACGGTGGATCCTCGAAGCCTACCGCGAAGAGGCGTCCACGACGGAAAGTCGCGAGGGACGAGTTGCAGGGGGACACCTTACTACCAGGCACTGTCGGCTGGGCCAGGGCAACCTGAGAAGCGAGCGCGATGCATGAATTCCGGCTCGATCCCCCGGCTCCGTTCAACTTCGAGGCCACCGCCGCGTTCCTGTCGCCGGGGGCAGACGAAATCGTCGACGTATTCGACGGCAAGCGCCTGACGCGGCTTGTCGACGTCAATGGCCGCATGCGACTCGTGCTGGTCAGCAGCCTGGGGACGAATCAGCGACCCGAGCTGATCGTGACCTTGATGAACGGGACCGAACGGGACGAGCCGGGAGTCGTGAGCCTGCTGGCGCGCATGCTCGGTATGGGCTATGAGCTGCAGCCATTCTATCGAATGTGCCGACAGGACCAGGGACTGTACGGGCTGTCGTCGGACTATTACGGCCTCAAACCGCCGCAGCGAATGCACCCCTTCGAGGCCATTGCCCTGGCCATTGCGAGCCGGCCTGCGATGTCGTTCTTCCGGGCCAGTTTGTCGCCGCTGGCCGCGGCGGTCAGCTACAAAGTCGCCTACGCGGGGGACACGTTCTTCGCCTTCCCGAACCCTCGTGTGCTGGCCAAGAGCTCTCCGGAAGATCTCGTCTGCGGCGGCATCACCGCCGAGCAAGCAGCCCAATTGCACCGCGCTGCGACCGCGACGATCAGCGGCGAGCTGGATCTGCCGGGGCTGGCTCGGGCGCCCCTGGATGTGATGATCGACCGCCTTGCGGTCTACGATGGGATCGGACTGCTGGGCGCGCAGCTCACCGCCATCCTGGGCTACGGCCGGCTGGACTGTTTCCCGTCGGCGGATCCACTGCTATTGGAATGGATCGGCAGGAACTACGGCCGCAGCGGCCCAGTCGAACGGTTCGAGGCCGAGCAATGGGCCGAACAGTGGGGTAGCTACCGCGGGCTGGTCGCGTTCCACATCTATGCTGAGCTGAGAGATCAGGGTCGGCTCTAGCAGGCCGTGGTGGAAGTGTGGTGGGTCTGGC
>JACZXM010000314.1 GCA_022571615.1 Acidobacteriota bacterium
TCCCCGCGAGAGATGGGGTGCTCCTGTCGACCGATATATACCATCCGAAATCCGGCGGCCCATTTCCTGCCTTGCTCCTTCGCACGATCTACGACAACCAGAATGCGTCCCACATGGCAAGCGTTGCCCGCTTTGTAGAGAGAGGCTATGCCGTCGTGTTGCAGGACTGTCGAGGACGCTTCGACTCCGGCGGCGAGTTCAACCCCTACTTTCAGGAGGCCGAGGACGGCTATGACACCCAGGAATGGATAGGGGCACAGCCCTGGTGCGATGGCAACATCGGGACCTTTGGCGGCTCCTACGTCGGCTTTACGCAGTCTCTGACCGCGCCCCTTCGCAGCCGTTACTTGAAGGCCCTGGTACCCACGGTGTCTCAGCAGGACAACTTCGGCCACTTCTACGTGGACGGGGCCCTCCAGCTCCATGTTGCGATGAACTTCATAAACATGTCGGGCCGGACCATGCAGAGCGGGACCAGGAACATAATGGATCACGAGGAGTTCTATCGGAGGCTGCCCCTGGTCTCTGCGCTGGACGACTTCGTCGATCTACCCTTCTACCGGGACGTCATACGCCACTACACCTTCGACGACTTCTGGAAGAGCTATAGCATGCGGTTCAAGTATGAAGAGGTGGAGGCTCCAGCCTATATCGTCACGGGCTGGTACGACAACCTTGTTCATGAGGGTTTCAAGCTGTTCCACGGGTGGTCGACCAAGAGCCGCTCCCCCGAGTCGAGGGGGCTGTCCAAGCTCCTGGTGGGGCCCTGGACCCACGGGAACATCGGCTCTGCCGCTCTCTATGGGACGGTTGGATTTGGCGGTGAGGCCGAGCTGGACTTCGTCGAAGAGCAGCTCCGCTGGTACGATCGACGGCTTAAGGGCATCGACAACGGGATGGACGACGAGGCGCCGATTCGCATATTCGTGATGGGGGAGAACGTTTGGCGGAGCGAGCAGCAGTGGCCCCTGGCTCGTGCCCAGGACACCCGGTACTACCTCCACAGCCGAGGCGGCGCCAACTCGCTGTCCGGCGTCGGATCGCTCAGCGCGACGCCTCCCGGCGAGGAGCCGGCGGACCGTTTCAGCTACGATCCCGAGACCCCGGTCCCAACCCTGGGTGGCCAGATAGGCGATCTCCGCGCGGCGGCGTGCCTCAGCCCGATCAAGCCCAGCGCTCTCGAGCTCTTTACGGATAAACGTCATCCGGCGTCGTTCGACCTTGCGCGCCAATGCGGCAACGCGCTTGTCTTTGCGTGCCCAGGCGAGGATCTCGACGTCGGGCGGATGCTCGTGCTCGGCCTCCTGGGCGCGGCGGAAGAAGGCGCTCAGGCGTTCGCCCGGGGTGGCCTCGCGGCGCGCCTGGCGGATGATCTTCCTGGTCTCCTGCTCCCAGGAATCCAGCACGGCGTCGAGCAGCTCGGCGCGGTCGCGGAAGTGGTGGTAGAAGCTGCCGCGCGTGATGCCAGCGGCCTTGGCCAGCGCGTCGACGCGCACCGCTCCCCTGCCGCCGCAACGGAACGCGGCGATCGCTGCGCGCACCCAGTCGTCGCGCCCCATCGATGCTCTACGGGCCATGCCGGCATCCTCCCGTGAACGACCATACACCACTGTATGGCACGAGCAGGAGCTAGGCGCTCAGAACGTGGCGAGTCGCTCGCTGGAAGCCCTTCGCTAGCAGCTAGGAGATCGTGGGGTCAACGACCGTCGTGGTCGACGCGCTCGTAGTGCTGGCGTAACAGGTCCTTGCCGTAGTCGTTGCCGTTGGGCGTGCGCACCACGGTGTGGATGTGGTTGCGGGTTGCGCCGTCGGTGTCGAGCGCGACGCCCCCCTGGTGGTCGAACTCGATCAGAATCACTGGACTGTGAATGCGATAGTAGAAGACGGCATCGTCCGCCGTCGAGCCCATCCATGCGAAGTACGTGCGCTCGAGATGCTCACGTACCTCCATCATCTTGATGGCGGCGTGACCCTCGTCCATGTTGCCAACGTACTCGTTGATGAGGTCGAGCAGCATCGCGGTTTGAGCAGCGTCGAGGTCAGTGGCACGGATGCCCTCGTGGCGCATCTCGAAATTGTCGCGGAAGGCGGCAGTGTAGATGCCGCGAGGAACGACATCGGACAGGATCGCCTGCAATCGCTGCTCGGCGCTGAGCGCCTGTGCCAGCGCCAGTCCTTTGGTCTCCTCGTGCTCGAACACCCGGGTGCCGGCGTACTTTCCAGATTCAGCCGCGACGGGCTCGGACCCCATGAACGTCGGCGTCATCACCACCTGATCACCCAGCACGAAGTAGTTCACTACCAGATGATGGCCGTCGAGCTGCCAGCCCCACGGCTCGCCTTCGGAAGGGGTGCCCATCACGGTGAAATGGTAGAGCCCCTCGCCGTACTCGTCCCAGCGTTCCGTGAGTTCGCGGATGGTCTGGTTGAGCCGCATGATGTCGCGGGCGTTGGCGAAACCGCGGGCGCTTAGGCTGGCGCGCAACAGATCCAAGGCCGCCGCTTCCTGCTCGGCGCTCATCTGCCAACGTGCCACGCCTTTGCGTTTGTAGCGATGGATGTTATGCCAATCACGCCACTCGACGCTGTCCGCCTCGAACGTGGTGGCGGCGCGCTGTTGTTCGTCGAGGCTGTCGAGAAACGTTCGCGCGGCACTCACCACGGGCGCGGTGGAAACACCTGTGGCGCTGATCTCGAACAGACCTGATTCGACGTCGCCATTCGTGGTGACGCCCACAAAAGGCTCCGCCAATGCGTCCGCGGCGCTGCGGCGCTGCGCGCTGGCCACAAGAGCAGCCGCGAAGGTAACGGCAACGACGATAGTTACCAGGTATGAAGAACGTGTACGCAATCCGACCTCCAGGGGTGAAACGCTGGGTTCGTGCGCGCACATTACTTGCGTAACGGTCCGACCGCCAGAAGGCGGCACCCGAATTTCTCAGGTCGTGGGAATCGCCGCCAACACCAACTGAGCCCGCCTCAACGCGCGCACGCTGCGCCCCGGCTGGAATCAGAATCAGTCGTTGCGCAGGGCGACCATCGGGTCGACCTCCGTTGCCCGTCGCGCCGGCAGCAAGCTCGCGAGCAATGCCATCGCGGCCAGCAACAGCGGCACACCGATGAAGGTGACCGGGTCGTTGGCACCCACCCCGTAGAGCATGAATCGGAGCGCACGGGATAGCCCAAACCCGCCGAGCAACCCGATCGCCGAGCCGATGACGGCCAGGCGCATTGCCTGACGCAAGACCATGCGCAGCACGTCTCTGGCCTCAGCGCCGAGCGCCATTCGCAGGCCGATCTCTCTGGTGCGCTGGCCGACTGTGTAGGAGATCACCCCGTAGATACCGACGAGCGCCAGCAGCAGGGCCACCGCCGAACAGGCCGTGATCAGCCTCGTGGTCAGCGCCTCGCCCCAGAAGCGCGCGGCAACGATTTCATCCATTGTGCGTAGCTGATACAGGGGCAGTTCCGGGTCGACCGCGGCGACCGCCTGACGCGCCGCTGCCGCGAGCGTCGGTTCGTTGGCAGCGCCACGAATCACCAGCGAGGCGATTCGCACCGGGTTCTGGGCGGCGCAGACAAAGATCTCGGCCCACGGACGGTTGTGCAGTCCGTTGTTGCGGATCGCCTGCGTGATACCGACAACTGTGTACCAGACCGCTTCCTCATTGTCGTCACGCACGTCGAACGTCAACCGACTGCCGATCGGATCCTCATCGCCCCAGATTCGCTCGGCCAGGTCCGCGCTGACGACTGCCACCGGTGGCGAGGAGTCAGTGTCGGACGCGACGAAGCCGCGCCCACCCAGGAGTCCGATACGCATCGTTTCGAAGTAGCCGCGATCCACGACGACGCGGTTAGCCCATGGATGTTCCGAGGCCTCCATGGCCGGATCGAACTCGCGTCGGAAGTAGGCGGACGATCTCTGTCGAGCCATCGGCAACGAGCTCGTCAGGGCCGCTGTTTCGACACCTGGAAGCGCACCGATGCGCTCGACGGCGTCGTCCCAGAACACTCGCATCGAACCTTCGTCGGGATAGCTGGCCTGCGGCAGGGAAAGGCGCACCGTCAGTATCCCGTGCGCATCGAATCCCGGGTCGCGGGCCTGCACCTCCAGATAGCTGCGTACGGCCAGCCCGGCGCCGATCATCAGCATCGATGCGATCGCCATCTGCGCCACCACCAGACCTCGTTGGAGGCGCCGGGGACCGCTACTGGTGGCCCGAGCATTGTCCTTCAATCTGTCGTGCAGATCCCCACGAACTCCCTGCAGCGCGGGCAGGAGGCCGAAGATCATCACGGTTGCCAACGACACCGCCACCGTAAAGCCAATCTCGACAGGACCGGTGTGAATGGCGTTCATAGGCACGGCGCCCGGCGGAATCGTTGCCGCGAT
>JACZXM010000315.1 GCA_022571615.1 Acidobacteriota bacterium
GGGCTTGTCGCGCAGCCCGCGCAGCAGCGTATCGAAGAACACAGCGCGATCGGTTGCCTCGCCGTAGCGAGCGCGCGGTAGCGAGATGCCCACAACCGTGGTGTCCGCGGCGTCGAAGCCGGGATCCACCCGGCCGATCGCGTCGAGCGTGCGGATCATCAGTGTCGCACCGATCGCAACGGGCAGCACCAGGGCGATCTCGGCCGCGACCAGCAATGCCGTCGCACGGCCTCCGCGCCGGCCCACGGTGCCGCGGGTGCCGCCGAGCTCGAGCCCCAGGTCATGGCGCGCCGCGCTGAGCGACGGCGCCAACCCGGACACCAGGCCGGTGACTACGACGGCCACGAGGGTAAACGCCAGCACCTGCCAGTCCGGCCCCATCTCCCCGAGGCGCGGGAAGTCCACCGGCAGTAGGTTCACCAGGACCCTTACTCCGGCCGCCGCGAGCGCCAGACCTACTGCTCCGCCCGCGGCAGAGAGCACGAGGCTCTCGATGAGACTCTGGCGCACCAGCCGCATGCGGTGCGCGCCCAATGCCGCGCGCAGCGCCATCTCCGCGCGGCGATCGGTGGCGCGCGCGAGTTGCATGTTGGCGACATTGGCGCAGGCGATGATCAGCACCAGGCCGACGGCGAGCAACAGCATGGTGAGCGGGGTACGGGTATCACCCACGACCCACTCGTGCAGTGGCATCAATCCGGTGCCCATTTCGACGTTCGTTTCCGGGTACTCGTTGGCCAGCTGGGCGGCAATGACGCCGAGCTCGGATTCAGCCGCCTCCGCGCTGACGCCGTCGGCGAGGCGGCCGATGGCCCGCATGCCGTGCGCCCGCCGGAAAAAGACCGCCGTGAGGTTGTCGGGATCCCAGGCCACGGGAACCCACCCGTCGACCTTCGGGAAGGGAAAACGGAACCCCGATGCCGCCACACCCACCACGGTATAGGGCTCGTCGTCCAGAACTACGGAGTTGCCAATGACCCCCGGATCGGCGCCTGACTGCTCCAACCAGTACGAATAACTGAGCACGATCTTGCGCTCACCACCCATCCAGTCGTCGTCGGCATCGAAGCCGCGACCCAGAATCAGCTCTGCGCCCAGGACGTCGAAGAAGTTTCCAGTAACCTCGTTGACGTTGACCACTGTCGGTTCGCCGTCGCGCAGGTGGGTGCGTTCAACCAGCCAGTCGTTGTGGGCGGCGATACCGTCGAACCTCGTAGTGCGCTCGCGCCAGTCCAGATAGTTGGCCGCAGCCACCTGGGCGCGGGTCCAGCCGCGCTCGGGGTTGGTCTCGAAGATTGACACCAGGCGGTCGGGCTCGGCAAAAGGCAAGGGGCGCAGCAGCACCGCGTTGATGACCGAGAACATGGCGGTGTTGGCGCCGATGGCCACCGCCAGCACGGTGACCGCGGCGAACGCGAAACCGGGTGCAACGCGGAAGGCGCGAAGTCCGTAGCGCAGGTCATGGGCCAGGGCATCCATGAGTCGAGTCGCTCGCTCACGTGGGGATTCGGGTTCCAGATTCGGCAGTCGACTGCCCGAGCGGCTGACGGCCCAACGAGCGGATAGGCCGCTTCGCAGCGAGTCCATGGCCTCGAGCCAGCACAGGCGCAGCATCGCGCTCAAGCCGCGGGCGCGCGCCACGGCCAGGCGAGCGCGGAAAACGTCGTGGATCTCGTCGCCGAGCTCTCGGCGTAGGCTCGCTGGGTAGGCGCGGAGCAAGAGGGCGTGAACGGTGCGCGTCATCTCAGCCCCGCGCCCGTCCTGTGTCCGCTGGGGCCTCGTCGGCGAGAAGCGCCTTGCGCTGTGCGTCCCGCACCCGGGCTGCCAGCCGCCTTGCCTCGGCCGCCGCTACTTGACGGCCGAGCTCGGTGAGCTCGTAGGTCCGGCCGCGGGAACCCTTGCCGCCTGGCGTCGGGACGACCGCCAGCAACTCCTTCTTGTGCAGACGCTGGATCGCCAGGTAGAGGGTTCCAGTGCTCGAGGCGAAGGCCTGCCCGCTCCGTTCCTCGGCCTCCTTGATAATTCCGTACCCGTGGCGGGGGCGGTCGGCGAGCGACAGCAGGATCTCGAACGACAACGGGGTCAGCGGCAGGTGGCGTTGCACATCGTGGTCGGGCTCGCGCATGGTGGAGGGGGCTCTCGATAGTTGAAGATCAATACGTTGAAAATCAATATAGTTAACCTGATCCGCCGCGTCAAACTCCGACGGTCGCTCGGCCGCAGGCCGGAATCCTGCTAGCCCGGATATCTCATCGCCGACAAGAAAAAGCTGCCCGCTGCTGGTATAAGTAACTCTGACAAAAGAACTTAAACCCAGCAGACGGAGCAGCTTTATGGATACAGACTGTAATCGGGAGCAACTGGAGTTGCAAGGCTTCGGGAAGGGTCGCCGGCGGGTGGTGGCGAACTTCCAAGGGGGCACGCTGAGCTCGGACGGCGGGGTGATCTTGCTGGGGGAGACAGAGCGGCGGCGAGAGATCATCAAGCGGTTCGCGGAGTGCTTCGTGGACCACCGGGACCCGGAAGCAATCGAGCACTCGGTAGCGGATCTGGTGGCGCAGCGGGTGTACGGGCTGGCGCTCGGGTACGAGGATCTCAACGACCACGACGAGCTGCGGTTGGATCCGCTGCTGGCCACCGTGGTGGGGAAAGCGGACCCGACGGGATCGGCACGTCGATGCAAGCGGGACCGGGGCAAGGCGTTGGCGGGCAAGAGCACGCTCAACCGGCTGGAAGGAGGCATCGGCACCGATCCGAGAACAGATACGTACAAGCGGGTGGGGGTCAACGAGGCAGCGGTGCAGGAGCTATGGGTACAGCTGTTCCTGGAGGCTTTCGATGATGCGCCCGAGGAGGTGGTGCTGGATCTTGACGCCACCCACGATCCGCTGCACGGGCAGCAGGAGGGTCGGTTTTTCCACGGCTATTACGGCTGTTACTGCTACCTGCCACTGTACATTTTCTGCGGTCAGCACCTGCTGTGCGCCAAGCTGCGGCGCTCCAACATCGACGCCTCGGCCGGGGCGGTACAAGAGGTGGAACGGATCGTCGGGCAGATCCGGCAACAGTGGCCACGGGTGCGGATCATCCTGCGGGGCGACTCGGGGTTCGCTCGCGACGCGCTGATGAGCTGGTGCGAGGCCAACGACGCAGATTACGTGTTAGGGCTGGCGCGCAACGCTCGTTTGGCGCGGGCGATCGAGCAGGAGTTGGCACAGGCCAAGAAACGCTCCGAGAGTTCAGGGGAGGCCGAGCGCATCTTCAAGAACTTCACTTACCAGACGCACAAGAGCTGGAGCTGCTCTCGCCGGGTAGTAGGCAAGGCCGAGCACCTGCCTGGGCGCTCCAACCCACGGTTCGTGGTGACTTCCTTGAGCCAGCAGCAGATCGGCGCCGCCCAGCTGTACGAGCATCTGTACTGTGCTCGGGGTGATATGGAGAACCGGATCAAGGAGCAGCAACTGGCGCTGTTCGCCGACCGCACATCGGCACACCAGATGGCCGTCAACCAGCTGCGCTTGTGGTTCTCGTCTGTCGCCTATGTGCTGATGGCAGAGCTACGACGGCTGGGACTGGCGGGCACTGCGCTCTCTACAGCCCAGTGCGACACGATCCGGCTCAAGCTGCTCAAGGTCGGCGCCCGGATCCGCGTCACCTCTCGCCGCGTATGGGTGATGCTCTCGAGCGCCTACCCCCACAAGGCCATTTTCCTCCAGGCCTTCGAACATCTACAACCGAGCCGCGGCAGCCCTGCCTGAGGTTGTACCCCCATCATTGCCCTCTGACCCTTCCGGGCCCACGGCTGTCCGCGGTCCCTCTCTGGAGCCCCTGGCCGCCTCCCGATCTCTCGCTGGCGCCGCCGTTCGGCTCGCCTCCTGCCCGGCGCTCCACAAAACACCCCGAAAACACCCGCTCATGCCAAACTTCCACCCCGTTGAGAAATGCGGACTAGCAGGCCGTGGTGGAAGTATGGTGGGTCTGGCAAGTGGGAGTTACGGGTGAGGGCACGGAGCGACGACGAGGCGATGCTGGCGACATCGCGGAGGAGTTGCGACGACCTGGCTCCGTTTACACGAAGAAATTCCCTGGCACCGGCGGCTACTTGGTACGCTACGGCGACTTCCAGAGTGGAACGCCGAGGATGAAGAGTGCCGGCGTGCGCTCGATGCCGTAGTGGGGAGGCTCGCAAGCTGATGTCTGCAACCGTCCTCGAGAAGGACCTACGCGCATGCAATGCCGGCCGAGAACCGCGACCGGCTGAGGGTAGATCTCGATGCGATCGTGTAGCTCTATAGCTCTAGCAGGCCGTGGTGGAAGTGTGATGGGTCTGGTTGCGCCGCCAAGGGTGCAGATGCAAGGCGCCGCGACGTCGGC